>JAKAWK010000050.1 GCA_021827365.1 Nitrospirota bacterium | reverse complement strand
GCAAACCTGCAGGGGCCGCTGCTCGTCCGGGAGGGCGATCGCCTTGGCCGTCAGGTCGTTCTCGCCGAATCGGACGCTTGGCTCCGCATCCCCGTCTTTCCTCCCGAGGACAGAAGCGGGGGAGCTTCCTAAAGTTTTCCGGCATCCTGCCGAAGAGATCCTTGGAACGGTGAGGACCGTTGTCCCGGTTGAGTCGCCGGGTGACCAAGGACAAGGCCAGGGATGAGGCCGGAAAACCCAAGGAGGGTACTATGAGCGGTTTGATCATCAACGACAACATGGCATCGCTGAATGCCCAGTACAATCTGAACGAGACCCAGCGTGCCTTAAACAAGCACATTAACCGGCTCTCCTCAGGCTACCGCGTGAACACTCCCGCGGACGATCCTGCCGGGTATTCGATTTCCCAGCGCATGGGCGGTCAGATCAAATCCTATGCGGCGGCGATCCGGAATGCCAATGACGGATCGGCCCTTCTGCAGACGGCGAACGGAGCCCTTCAGACCGACAACACCATTATTCTGAAGATGCGCCAGCTGGCCATCGAGGCGGCCAACAGCACCTATTCGCCTAAGGATCTCAAGGTTTTGAATCAGGAGTACCAGCATCTCAAGTCGGAAATCACGCGTATCGCGAAGGTGACCGACTTCAACGGGATGAAGCTTCTCGATGGAAGCCATCAGGACTTCAAGTTTCACGTCGGTATCTACACGACCTTCAGTGACCGGTTGCATGTCAAAGTCGGAAAGCTGGATTCCGATGAGCTGGGAATCAGCGGGACTGATATCCTAAACCGCAACGATGCCAAGCATTCGGTGGACCAGCTCGACAAGGCCCTCGACCGGATCAACGAACTGCAGGGAAACATCGGTGCCATCCAGAACCGGATGGAATGGACGATCCGGAACCTGAACACCGCAACGACCAATGTCCAGGCGAGCCGGGCCGGAATCCGGGACGTGGATTTCGCCGGAGAAACCGCCAAGTTTACAAAACGCCAGATCCTGTCCCAGTCCGGCGCCGCCGTGCTGGCCCAGGCGAACCTTATTCCACAGGCAGCCATCAAGCTGCTCCCTTAGCTAGGCCCGCCCGTCGGGCCTAGGGACTGGCCGGCGATCGCCGGCCAGCCCTATTATCCTGAGACGACCTGCCCTTTGCGGGTCTTTTGCGTTTCAGGGCTTTCATGAAAGACGGAAGTCTGGAGGTGCAATGTGAGCGGAATTTCCGGAGCGATCCCGGGTGCCGGAGGCCCCCAGGACGCATCCACGCATCGCATGCGGATCACCAACATGGCGGCGCTCTCCCAGGGGCTGGACACGGAGAAGCTTGTCGAGGCGAACCTTCAGGCGGCGGCCGTTCCTCTCGAGCAAATGGAGCAGCACCAGGCCACCCTTGAAGCCCAGGGATCCATCTGGAGAAAGGTCCAGCAGAAGCTGGACGGTTTTCTCAAAGTCTCCGGGAACCTGAACCTCAGGCAGGATTTCAATGCCTTCAAAAGCATCGTTCCCCCCCATGCGGCCTTTACCGTGACCCCCGGTCCCGGTGCCTCCCTCGGTTCCTACAGCGTCTCCGTCGACTCCCTCGCCAAGCCGGGAGTTCTTGTCTCCTCGGGATTCCCCGACAAGGACCGGACCTCCGTTCTCAATATTCCTCCGGACGGGGCCTTTTCCCATGCGAGCCTCACCTTCCTGATCGGAGACCACCTGATCGGGGGAAAACTCCGGACGGTCCGCCTCGACAAGGACACGGGCTTCACCATGGAGGATCTGGCCCAGGCCATCAACAATGCCAATATCGGAATCCACGCCATGGTCATGAGGACGGGGGCTCCAGGCGCTCCCTACTCCCTTTCGCTCTCTTCGACGAAGAACGGAATGAATTTTCGGGTCATGGAGCAGGAAGGACTGGATTTCTCCTTCAAGACGGTCCAGAAAGGAAGCCTTGCCCGCTTGCAGGTCAACGGAGTTCCTGTCCGATCTGAGTCCAACGACGTGGTCGATGCCATCCCCGGTTCAGTGATCCATCTCCGGCAGCCCACCGGTCCGACACCGACAACCGCCTCCATCGTCCACAACACGAAGACGATCAAGACAAACGTCGGAGGGCTCGTCAAGGCCTACAACGACCTCCTTGATTTTCTCGACAAGGAATCCCGCGTGAATCCAGCCACGGGCCAGGGAGGTCCCCTTCTGGGGGCCTATTCGGTCATCGATCTGAGAAACCGTCTGGGGACTGCCCTGACCCGGGCCCTTCCTGACAAGATTCCTGGCAGGTTCCGGACCCTGGCCGACGTGGGCATCACCTTCCAGAGAAACGGACATCTCTCCCTTGATCAGGGCAAGCTCGACAAGTCCCTGGCTTCGGGCTACGACGATGTTGTCCATCTCATGACGGGGGCAGGGGAGACCCCCGGCATCGGTTCTGCCCTCCACGACATCCTGACGGAGTTTGCAAATCCCGCCAGTGGCCCTCTTGCA
Source organism: Nitrospirota bacterium (assembly GCA_021827365.1). Taxonomy (GTDB): domain Bacteria; phylum Nitrospirota; class Leptospirillia; order Leptospirillales; family Leptospirillaceae; genus UBA4572. Next base: position 14,355 of record JAKAWK010000050.1, on the reverse strand, counting down.
GGGGAAATCGCCGATGTCAACGCCCAGGAGAGAACCAATGTCCGCCAGATGACCCGCAAGCAGGATGAACTTTCCAACCTCAAGGACCAGCTCGAGGAGAAGTATTCAGGTCTCCAGAGTCTGCTGGGGGGCTTAAATGCCAAACAGGCTTATGTCAGCCAGCAAATCGCCCGAGGAGTGATCTAGGGGTGGGGGATCTGACTTTTCATTCCCCCATCGGGACCCATCGACCACTTCGCCTTGAGAGGACGTGTCCATGACTCATCATGCCGCCGCAACCTATCGCCAGACCATGGAAAGTACCATCTCCCCCGCCGATCTCCTGATTCGCCTTTACGAGGGAGCTGTCCGGTGCGTGGACCTCATCAAGGAATCCTCCCGGACTGGAGACATTTCCCGGAAGGCCGATGCTGTCAACAGGCTGACAGGGATTCTTTCGGAGCTGGCCTCCGCCGTGGACGGCCAGGATCCGAAGGATCTTTCCGATTCCCTCGTCTCCCTGTACCTTTTCCTCATCCAGGAGGTGACCCTGGCCAATGTGGCCGGGGAGACATTCCGCCTTGATCCCGTCCGGGAAATCCTGTCCGAGCTTCTCGGAACGTGGAAGACAGCGGCCAGTGCCTCCAGGATTCCCACAGTGGGGACGACTCCGAAGGCTGGAGTCCCCGAGATTCCACGTCGGTCCCTGTCGGTGCGCGGATGAGCGGTGACAAGGGAGCATCTGTGGCCAAAGAGTTTCTTTGCGAGGTGGAGTCCCTCTACGAGAAGATTCTTGCGAGTGTAGAAGTCCGACCCTTGTCTCAGGCCGATTTGGAGAGTCTTGACCTTGCTCCCCTCGCGACGGCACAGAAGGTCATCGACCAGGCCGGCATCGAGCTTCTTGAGAAACTCTCCCTCCCGGATCGCCTTGTCCTGATCCACCGTCTCGACATTCTTCTTAACGCACTCTCCCCTTTCGGACGGGAGGACGGCCCCATAGCCCTGCGTCTGGCGGCCCTCTCTGGCCAGGGCCCCGAGGGCGCCTACCGGAAGGCCTCTTCGGAGTCCGCGGCTCTCTTCGGCCAGAAGAACCTGGGAAAGCTATGATTCCCTTTATCTCCGATTTGTTTTTCTATCTCCGGATCAGTTTTGGAAGACCCCCGGAGGCTTCATTCTCCATGTGACAATTTCATGACAGGGAAAGAAAATCCCGGGAGCCATGGAATTCAGGAATAATATTCCTGTCCAGAAGATCGACCCTTAATAATTTCCATTACATGACAGCCGCTTGTTGTAATCTTCCAATCTTTTCTCCTCCCTGGCATAAAAAATGCGTATAAGCCTGCCAGGAGGATGCCATGAATATCCTGATGGTCTATACCGCCATTCCCCATACCACAGGCCAATATCTTGAAAAGGCCCTAAGGGAAGTCTCCTCTGTCCGCACCTGCGGGCCTACCATCTCGGAGGGGGTCCTGCGGGCCTGGGATCTGGCCTCGATCTCCGACCGGGTCCGGCCTCACGATTTTCCCTGTCCGGCCGTTTCAGCCAGGGAGGTCCGCCTTGGGCTTCCGGATTTTTCTCCCGACTGGATTCTCTTCGTGGAAAGCGGCGTCTGGTTCGAGATGCCGCTCCTTGATGAAATGGCCGTCCCGAAGGCCTGCTACCTGATCGACACACACCTCTTTCCTGCCGACCATCTGGCGATTGCCAGCCGTTTCGATGTCGTTTTCCTGGCTCAGAAGGCCTATGTCGAGGTCTTCCGGGAACGACTTTCCCGGCCTGTCTACTGGCTTCCACTGGCGGCCGACCAAAAGGTCCACCGCCCATGGCCGGTTCCGGAGACATTTGATCTCGGGATCTGTTCCTCCCTCTCTCCGGTTCCGGACCGAAGGTCCCGTCGACTCGCCCGCCTCGAAATTCACTTCTCCCTCGGGAGGAAGAGGGCGTTTCTGGAGGAGATGTCGAAGTTTCTCTCAGGGGCCAGGGTCCTTTTCAACTCAGCAGTCAAGGACGACCTGAACATGAGGGTTTTTGAAAGCATGGCCATAGGAAAATGTCTTCTGACCGATCCGGTCCCCGGCCTTTCCGACCTTTTCATCCCTGATGTCGATCTCGTTTTATATGATGACAGCGACCTTGTCGACAAGGCCCGGTTCCTCCTCGACCATCCGGAGATCCGCGAAAAGATTGCCGCCTCGGGGAGAAAGAAGACCCTGGCCCGCCATACCTATCGTCATCGCGCCCGTTCTGTCGTCCGCATCCTGGCGGAGAAACCCGGATTTCAGAGAAAAGGAGAAGAAAATGTTGCGTATTCTTACGTTTAACTGGCACGAAGGGTACCTTTCTCTTCTGGGAAAACTTCCTTTTGCCTTCGACATCGTGGAACGGAAAAAGGGAGGGTATGAGCGCTGGATGCACGAATTCCGCCCGTGCCCGCGGGGTTCTCGCATCATTGATGCTGAAGAGGCGATGACGCTCCTCGCACGAGAGGAATACGATGCGGTGGTCTGCCATGATGTCAGTGACCTTGTCATGACACAGCGATCCCCCATTCCCCAGTTCCTGGTTTTTCACAACCGCCTCGATACGATGATCGCTCTCGGCGAGAACCGGGTGGAGGCCCGGGAATATCTGGAGAGCCTGAAAACTCTCATGGGAACAGTGTCCGATCTGACGACGGTCTTTATTTCTCCGGCAAAAAAGGAATCGTGGGGCCTGTCGGGCCCTGTCATCCTCCCTGGGATCGACCTCAGGGAGTGGGGGGGATATGACGGGACTCTGGAGAAGGTCCTCAGGATCGGCAACTTTTTCGAAGAGAGAGACCTCATGCTCGGGGCAAAACTTTCGTCACGCGTTCTCGAAGGGATGCCCCACACCCTTCTGGGCCTCAATCCGAGGATTCCGGGGGCTCGTTCCAGCCGCAATGTCGAGGACCTGAAGGAGCAGATGCGCCATCACCGGCTCCTTCTCCATACGACGGTCGAACCTTGGGAAGACGGGTACAATCTCTCCCTTCTCGAGGCGATGGCCACGGGCATGCCGGTTGTGGCTCTGGCCCATTCGGGCTCTCCCGTGGAGAATGGCATAAGCGGGTTCCTCTCCGACAACGAGGAGGGGTTGAGACGTTCAGTTGAGTGCCTCCTCTCCGACCGAAACATGGCGCTCGAGATGGGACAAAAGGGACGGGAGACCGTAGAGCGAAGATTTCCTGTCGCCCGTTTTCTTGAGGAATGGGAAGGGCTGATCAAGCGGAAGGTGGCCCTCTGGAAACCTAAGCAGACCTACCGCAGGGAGCGGGGAGAGGTGATCGACCGCATCCCGGCCGGGGCCAACCGGATCCTGGATATCGGATGCGGGACGGGAGCCATGGGACGTGGAATCCGAACCCGCTGGGGAGAGGTCACCCTGGTGGGGATCGAGAAGGATCCCTCCCGGGCTTTCGAGGCCCGGGCCTTCTATGACCGGGTCATTGAGGCCGATGCCGTCACCTGGAAGCCCGATTTCGTCCCTGAGAGCTTTGATGCCATCATCCTGGCCGACGTCGTGGAACATGTCGAGAATCCGGCCACTCTTCTTAGACGTTATGTCCCCTTTCTTTCTCCGAACGGGGTCATGGTTCTGTCAGTTCCCAACATCCGGTACCACGAAGTCCTGGCGGGGCTGGCCCAGGGACGGTTCGATTACCAGGAACAGGGGATCCTCGACCGGTCTCACCTGCGGTTCTTCACCCGGAAAACCCTTGTCGAACTTCTGGAATCTGCCGGGCTCCAGGTGGAAACGATCGCGGCCAATGTCTCATCCGAATATGGGCGGATGGCGGAAGAACTGGCGGGACAATCGAATTCCCGGATCGATATCGATCTCGGACCGATCGTTTTAAAGAAGCAGTCCCCCGATGAGATCAGGGATCTTTTCGTCATGCAGTTTTTAGTGACGGCCCGGAGGAAGGTCTACGGGATCATCGAAAAGGTCGACGATCTCATGGGTTCGGGGCTCACAGACGGGATCTGCGAGATCCTAAGGGATGCGCTGGCCGACCCGACCCTGACATTTGCCGAAAGGGGAGAGGCAGAGATCAAGCTTGGAGAGGTTCTCTCGAGATCGGGAGACCTCGACGGGGCTCTCGAGGCCTTCGCCCGGGCCGCCACCATGGTGGGTGACGAGAGGCCCTTCCAGGGGCGGGGGGTCATTCAGCTTCTGAAAGGGAACTTCAACCTGTCCCTTCTGGACTTTAAAAGGGCCCATGAATTAAATCCCAGGGCCTACGGGGCCCTGGCGGGATTCGGCATGGTCTGCCAGGAGACCGGACAGTATGAGGACGCTGTCTATTATTACGACCAGTCGCTGGGAATAGAGATCGAACAGGAGGACCTCCTCCGCCTCATGGTCGAATCGGCCCAGGCCATTGGAAGGCCGGACCTGGCCCTGGCCCGGACTGCGGAATTTCTCTCCCTCCATCCTTTCAAATCCGGAATCAAAAGCCTTTATGCCCGGATGCTCGAAGAGACCGGCCATATCAATGAAGCCCTGTCCCAGGTCCAGGAGATCCTGTCCCGGGATCCGAAAAATCCGATTGCCCGTGAGATCCTCTCCCGCCATGAGGTTCTGGTGGCCTCTCCCTTCATGAGCGAGGACTGAGGTGCAGGAAAAATGCCTTGTGATCCAGGAGGCAAGGTTGGGAGACCTCATCCAGACGATCCCCCTGCTTGACGACCTGTCCCGTTGGGGGTACCGGACGGTCCTTCTTGTCCGTCCCGGAATCATCTCTGCGGCACGAGGACTTTCGGTTGCGGACGAAGTCAGGGCCTGGCCTTCCTTTGGTGATCCGGCCGTGGAGATGTCGCTGGCCAAAAGACTGATTGAGGCGCAAAGCTTTGTCGCCTCTCTTCGCCGGGAAGGCTTTGAAAGGGTGGTGGTGATGAACCACCACGGAACAGGAGTTCTTCTGGCCCGTCTCCTCGAAATCCCGGTTTCGGGTTTCGAGCGGTTGCTTGACAGGAAGGAGGATTCCGGTGATTCCGGGCTCCTGTTCGGATGGCCGGGGTACCTTGTGGCCTCCTCCCGGGGGATCCGGGGATTGAACCGGATCCACCTGTCTGACATGTGGAGGGGGTTTGGAGGCAGCCAGCCCGGCCCTCTTCCAGGACGATCGAAGATTCAGTCGGCCGGTCCCGTCGCGGTTGTCCTGGGCGGCCGAAGCCCCTACAGGCGATGGGAGCCGGAGGCGATTCTTTCTCTTGTCCGGCAGGTAAGACGCGTGGACGGGGGAGAAGTGGTGCTTACCGGCGGCCCGGAGGATGCGGCCCTGGGAGCCTTCCTCGAACGGGAGGGTGGACAGGGAGTCAGGAATCTGGCGGGAAAAACGGATGTGGAGGGGCTTTGCGCCCTTCTGGCCGGGGCCGGCGTGGTGGTATCTCCGGATACCGCCCCCCTTCATCTTGCAGCAAGTCTGGGAGTTCCGACGGTCGGCCTTTTCTTCGCCAGCGCCCTGTTTTTTGAAACGGGCGCCTACCGGGAGGGGGCTGTTTCGGTGGTCACCTCGATGGATTGCTATCCTTGCGCGGGCGAGGGAGCGTCCTGTCCGCATCGTTCCTGCAGGGAGGCTCCCGGCCCGGAGGCTCTTGCCTGGCTCATCGCGGGGGTCAAGAGAGGAGAAGGGGGAAGGGAGCTTGTGGCGAGACTTCCGGAGGGGCTTCCGGGAGCCGAAATCTGGGAGGCAATCGCCTCTCCCTCCGGACTTCTCCAACGGTCGTTAAGCCCTAGGGGGCTGACCCGGGAACGAATACTGGCCCGACTCCTGAGACGATTTTACTGGAGATATCTCTCCTGGGGGGGTGATCTTCCCGATCTTTTCCGGGAACTTGGGATGGAGGGCGGAGAGGACGGTGCCACTATGTCAGAGGAAGGCGGGAATGTGCCGCTCTCCGTCTGGCTCAGCCGTCTCGCACAGGGGGTCGACCTCTATCTCCATCTCCGGGAAGCCAGGCTTCGGGGAGCCCAGCGGGAGAAGCTTGTCGACCGGCTGGCCTCCGACTTCCCCATGATGTGGCCACTTTTGCATTTCCTGGAGTGGGTCGAAGGGGGAGAGGGCCCTGTCCGTCCCCTGGCCTTGGCCGCCGAAATGCTGGTCCTGGAAGCCGCCGAGGCGGCGAGACTCGCAGTATCGGGGCCGGGAAAAATCGTCCGGGACAAGGAGGCGGTCCATGTGGCAATTTGACGAAAATGTCTTTCAGAAAAACCTTGAGACCTTCGGAAGAGGTTCCCTAAGGGAGATTCTCGTCCGCCCCGACAGGAATCGTGAACGGTGGGAGATCCTCTCCAGCAAAGAGGGTTCTCCCACCCTTTTGTGGGACAACACGAGTCTTCACAGCCGGTACGACCCCGTCACCGAGGGAGAACGGTGGGCCGACGCCGCCATGGCAAGCTTTGACAATCCTTCCCAGGGTTTTCTGGTCATGGGACTGGGACTGGGGTACCATCTTTTCTCACTACTTGAACGCTTTCAGGGTCAGGTTGTCCTCTTTGAACCGATTCCGGACATTCTCCGGGCGTCTTTCCGACTTTTCCCCTGGTATCTCTTCAGTGATCGCCTGTCCTTTTTCACCGATCCGTCCGGGACGCGGGGGCTTCCCCGAGGATATGCGGTCCTCTCCCACGCCCCCTCTGAAAAGCTTCGCCCCGACCTTTACCGGTCTGTCCGGAAGATCTACGAAGGAGGGGAGTCTCCCTGGACCTATCAGCTTCGTGTTCTCGTCATTTCGCCGGTCTCGGGAGGATCCTACCCCATCGCGCGCTCGGTCTATCACTCCCTGAATCGCCTGGGACACCGAACAAGCTTTTTCGATGCCGCCGTCTTCGAGAGCTCTCTCAGGGCCATCGGAACCCAGACAAGGATCGATCTTCATCGGGCCCAACTCAGAGGCCTGTTCCAGGGATTTCTCTCAGAGATGATCCTGGCCAGGATCCTTTCTGACAAACCGGACCTGGTCATTGGCCTGGCCCAGTCCCCCCTCCCGCCGGACCTGATCGAAAAAATACGGGAGATGGGGGTCCCGGTGGCCTACTGGTTTGTTGAGGATTTCCGGATTGCGACTTATTGGGAACGCATCGCCCCCCTCGTGACCAGTTTTGCCGTGATTCAGAAGGAGGAATGGATTCCGGCCCTCGAGGCCCGGGGACTTTCGAATGTCCTGTACCTTCCCACAGGGGCGGATCCGGAAATCTTCAGGCCGGACAAGGGCCCCGACGAAGATCCGGACCGATATTCGGCACCTTTGGCCTTCATGGGAGCCGGATACTACAACCGTCAGCACTTTCTCCGCCACCTGGTCGATCTGGGCCTTTCCATCTGGGGGGCCGACTGGGACCCTGGCGATCCGCTCTTCCGACATGTCCGGGAGGAGGGGCGACGGATCACGCCTTTTGAGGCGGCCCAGATCTACCGGAATTCCCCGATCAACCTGAACCTTCACTCCTCGGTCTATCACCGGGGGGTGAACCCCGACGGAGATTTTGTCAATCCACGAACCTTCGAGATCGCGGGCTGCGGAGGATTCCAGATTGTCGATCGCAGAAGCCTCCTTCCGGAAGTCTATGAGGCCGGAGAGGAGATCGCCGTTTTTGACGACGAAGACTCCTGCCGGAAACTTGTGAAACATTACCGCTCCCATGAAGGGGAGCGGCGGGAGATGGCCTCCCGGGCCCTGGCCCGGACACGTCGCCAACACACAATCGACTGCCGGATGGAGCAGTGGCTTTCTGTCCTTTTCAATCAGGGATTCCGTCCGAAGAACACCTTCTTTCCCGGTCGTCAGGATATCGATTCTCTGATGGCCGATGCCGCCGGGGATCCCGAGCTATCGGGCTTTCTCGACCGGTTCCGAAGTCTGGGGACGGTGGACCTGGAGGATCTCGAACGGGGGATCCGTCTCCGGGAGTCCCCGATCAGCGAGACCGAAGCGGCCGTTCTTCTGTTGCGTGAATTCGTCAGGGAGGTGGGGGCATGAAGCAGGGAAGGCAAAGGATCCGGGAGACTCCTGTCTCCCTGGCCCCGGCGATCGGATCCATTCTGGTGATCGCGATGACGCGCATGGGAGATCTTTTCCAGCTGGCCCCGATGGCGTCCGCCCTCAGGGAGAAACATCCGGGGAGCCGTATCGGGCTTGTGGCCTACAAGGAGTTCGGGGAGACGGCGGCAGGCCTCTCCCTGTTCGATGATCTCTTTCTTGTCGATGGAAGGGCCATCCGCCAGATGGTCTACGACGACCGGATTTCCTGGAGCGAGAAGATCGAAAGGATCCGGACGATGACCAGCGACTGGAACGTGAGGGACTATGACCTGTTGATCAACCTGACGCCCAACCGTATCGGGACCGTTATCGGCTATCTCGTCCGGGCCCGGGAGGTCCGGGGGGTGGTCATGACGGGGGACGGATTCCGGGCCTTTTACGATCCCGCCATCGCCTACTTCGGCATGATGGTCAGAAACCGTCTCTACAACGACTCAAATCTGGTCGACCTCTTTCTCCGGATTGCCCGGGTTCCGCCGCCCAGAAGGCTTGTCCTTCGGGAAAGGATGGAGCCTGCCGGTCCGAATCTTCCGCCAGGACGCCGCTGGATTGCCGTTCAGACCGGAGCCTCGGTCGCCTTGAAGAGATGGCCGGAAGAATCCTTCGTCCGGATGATCGCCCACTTCCTTTCCCGGAGCCCCGGGTCGGGAGTTGTTCTGGTGGGGGCCGGGGAGGAGGATGTGGCTCGAAACCGGCGCATCGTCGCCGCGCTTGAAGACCGATGGAGCTCCGGTCGGATCCTGAACCTCACGGGACAGACCTCTGTCAGGGAATTGGCCGGGCTTCTCCGTGTGGTTTCCCGGCTCGTGTCGAACGATACGGGGGCCATGCATGTGGCGGCAGCCATGGGAACTCCCGTGGTGGCCCTTTCCTTTGCAAATCTTTTCTATCCGGAGACCGCCCCTTACGGCGAAAACCATATGGTCCTCCAGAGCCGGAAGTCATGTGCTCCTTGCGGGATCGATGCCCAATGCCTCAATCCGGTGTGCCGTCAGGATATCGATCCTGAATGGCTTGCCCAGCTCCTTGCGTACCTTGAGGAGAGTCCCCCCGGCAAAGAGAGCTTCCGGGAGGTTGTGGAGGGATTTTTGGCCAGCCATTCCCCGGGTCCCCAGCTTATGGTCGCGGTTTCGGGATGGGACGGGCAGGGGCGCCTCCGCTATCGCCCGGTTTCGAGGCCCCCGATGGGGCTTCCGGACCTATTCCGAAGCCTCTACCGCCAGGTCTGGGGAATGGAGCAGGAGGGCCTCCTTCTGGACTGGGGGACGGAGAGTGACATCCTGTCGGAGGATTATGAGATTTTGAGCCTTCCCCGTCATCTCTGGGAAGATCTTAGGAATGCCCACCTTGAACTCGGAGGTCTTTTCAGGGAGGGGGAGAGCCTCTGCCGGATGATTCGTGACCGGGTGGAAGAGGGGATTCCCGGGGAGGTGGAGCGGACGGAGCTTGAGGAAAGAACGCGGGAGCTTGAGTTCCTCGATGTAAGAATCCAGGAGCTTGGGTGGGTGGCTCCCACCGCCGGCCCCATTTCGACTCTTTTCGAAATCGAGAAGGAGGCCGTGGCGATCGAGGATCCCATGCGTCTATCAGAGATGATCCGGGGGGTGGAGCAGGTCTACAGGGCCTCCCTTTCAAGAAACGAACGTCTGATCCGTCTTGCGGACAGGTGGTTCTCATCCCTGGCTCCGGGGAGAGTTTCCTCCCGGGAGCGGGAGAAAATACAGGTGCCTGTTCCGTGATGCCGGGACAGGCCAGGGCCGCCATGGCCAATATCGAGGAGGAAGAGATGGAGACACGGGGAGCTGACTTGAAACAGGAGATTTTTCTGGATGGGGAAAGCGTCGAGCTGAAAAGGGCGGAGGGAGAATCCTGGGTTCATGCCCTGGACAGGCTTCTTTTAAAGATTCCCGGCGGGAGGACTCTTTCGGGGGTTCTTTTGAATGGGGTGCCCGCGGGAAGACCTGAAATCGAAAAACTCGGAACGGGGGACCCCTTTTGTCTGGAGGTCAGGACGGAATCACTGGAGGTTCTTCTGAAGGAGGTTCTGACGGACCTTGTGGCCCACCTGGACAGTCTCATGGTGGTTTTTCAGGAAATCGGGAACAACCTGCGACGAGGGAATCTCCAGGCGGTCTTTGCCCCACGGGACAAGAACCAGCCCGATGGGGGAGTCTACATGCAGGGTCTTGAGGGCATGGTCGCAGCCCAGGTTCTGGTGGAGGAAATCGGGCGCATCGAGACGCAATCGGGCCACGACAGTTTCCGGGTCTCTTTCATCGAGGAGACTGACCGGATCGAATCCTTGCTTGGAGGAATGCTCAAGGCTCAGGAATCCCAGGACTGGATTCTCCTTGCCGACCTGGTTGAGTACGAGATCCTCCCGGTCCTGCAGCGCGGAAGGGTGAAAACCTCCCGGGCCCTGGGGATTGTTCTCGAGGCCTGGCGAAATGGAAACCTGGTCGTGGCCTGAGATTCCGGTTTTCACGGATTGATGTTCCCGCCTCTCGGCAACGAGGAAGAGGCGCAAGAGGCTCCTGCCGCGAGAAGCATTGGGAGAAGGATCTCCCCAAATAACCAAATTGTGTCGCAAAAGACAAGTGGACATGAATGAAAACCCTCAAGAGGGGGATTTCTCCATGCACCGCGGGAGACCGGAGAGGGACCTACGAGGACAGTGCCCGACATCGGTTGTCAAAAGGGGGAGCAACAGGGGAGAGGTGGGACGGGTTGGACATGGATGGTTCCGGCCGATTTCCGGCAGTGGTTGGAAAGCCTCAAAGGCCGGAAATTAACGGGCTTTCCCCGTTTCCTGAGCGGACCAGTCTTTCCGGAAGGTTCGGGAGAGACATCCTTCCTTTCGCTCCGGGGAGAGCCGTGGGCCGGCTCCAGAGGATTCCTTCCGGCGATTGTTTTTTTGGCAGGAATGGTTGCGGGTAGTCCAGCCCCTGTTCTTGCCGCCCCTCCCGGATACTGTAATCCGGCGGGCTCTCTCGGGACGACGATGGGGGAATGCCAGAGACCCCCAGCCCCTCCTGGACCCCATGCAAGGTCGGCGCTCTCTGTGGAAAAGACATATTTCCAGACTCCGATGCGTTTTATGGTTCGGACGAGGAAAAAGGACTGGAAGACGGAGACGAGGAGAAACATCGTTGCCTGGGTGGCAAAAAGGCTGGTCTCCGATCCCACACCCGGAGAGACCGCCCTTCTCGCCCCGACGGTGGGTTTTCTCGCTCAGACCGGATTCCCGGCCAGGATAATGAAGATCGGTCCATCGCTCTATTCGGTCACGGTCGATTCGAAGACCCTGAACGTTCTCTCGAACCGTCTTGCCCGGGCTATCGCGTCCGGGCCTCTCTCCTACCGGGTGAACCGGGCCGCCTTCACCGGAGGGGGAGAAAAGGAAAACAGGTTTGTCGAGAAGAATCTCCATATTTCTCCCGGGGGGGTGGTGGACATACAGAAGCTCTCCCACAGCCTTTACGCGTTGGGTCAGGTGCCGGGTTTTGTCCGGGCCGATGCAGTCTTTTCGCCCGCGGTGGGGGTAAAAGATGTCCGGTTCGACCGTGCCGTCACTCTGGCCATTTCCGACCGCCAGTCGCATTCGCTTCGCCAGATCCGTTATCTGATTGCGCTCTACGTGGGAGGACGGGTGCTCGAAATGTCGAGCCGGCAGGCACGTGCGATCGTTCGGGAGGTGGCAGAGAGAGCATCGGAACCCTGGTGGCAGCCGATGGAGATGATCTTTGGCCGGGACAAAAGGGGACGGATCACCCGGGTGACGGTGTCGCCGGAAGCCCTCGAAAACCTGAAAATCAGCTTTATTGAAATGGCACAGACGGGAGTGGACAGAAACAAAAGCGTTCAGGATCTGAAGCTTTCGACCGGAGAGATCCTTTCTGTGAAATTCCAGGAAACCGGCCTCTCTGATGAGCCTGTCCAGCCCACGACCGGGGAGATCTTCCGTCCGCAGACCCAAGCTCCCGCCCTCGAGAATCTTCTGGTCCACGTCACCCCGGCCCCGACCTTTGCCGGCTCACAGATCGAGATCGACAATTATGGCTACGCCCCGACAGGCGCCCTCATGCTCAACGCCACCGGGAATGTCAACAATGCTGGAGTTGCCGGGGGACTTTTCACTGTCATGGCCACGACCTCGTTTGGCGGCATGAACTCCGGGACGATCTCCTACTCTCTTCCGCTGGACCTCGCTAACCGGGTGGGAATTGACCTCTCTGCCATGAATTACACGCTGGGGGAAGGATTCTCCCCCTGGGGCCATGGGGCCAACTCAAGCCAGCTTGCCGCTCTGGGGGTCTCGGGAAGCAACTGGTCGGGAGAGGCCTGGGCCGTCCAGACCCTCTTCCAGAAGCCGGACCGGAGGCTGGTCCTCAAGGAGATTCTTTTCCTCAAGGAGTTCCAGGACACTTACTCTCCGACCTCCCAGAATGACCGGAGCCTTCTGGGAGGAACCCTCGATCTTTCGGGGTTCAAGACCGCAGGAAATATTACGGCCTCCTTTGATCTTTCCGACACGGAGTACGATCTGACCCAGGGAACGGGGTCAGATCCCGAAAACCCCTTTTACTATGATACCCAGGGGCTCCAGAACTATCTGACGGCATACGGCCAGTTCAAATATGCCATCACCTCCCTCTGGTCGGTGATGCTCGGTACAGTGGACCAGCAGTCCTTCGGAGCCGGCGTGATCGACCCGATGCTCCAGGCGTCATTGGGCGGTGTCTCGAACGTGATGGCCCTTCCCACAGCATCCCTTTTCGGAAACGATCTTTATGTGGGAACGTTCTCCCTGACCTGGAGCGACGCCGCAAAGCCCGGAACTTTTGCCTCCTCGCTCTTCTTCGATGTGGGAGAGGTGTCGGGGATCGGATTTGAGTATAGCGCCATGGGACCGGGGGTGGAGGAGAGCTTTTCCGCGAAGCACTGGTTTGCCCGGGCTGATCTGGCCGTTCCGGTGGGGGCGCTTCCCACCCAGGCTCTAGGGTCCGACATCACGGCCCTGACCGGAGGAAACTTAGGACAGGGAGGGATCCCTCTTCAGGTGTGGCTTTCCGCGGGGCTCAGATATTGAAAGCGATTCTGAAAAATGGGACGACGGCCCAACCTAATCCCTTCGTCCTTTTCCAGGAGGATCCGACATGAAACGGACCCGGAGGCTCCAGACGACCTATTCTCTCTTTCTGAAGGTTGTGGCCTGTTCGCTAACCTTGGCCCTTCCGCTTGGGACCGGACCTAGGGTGGCCTTAGCCCTTCCGCACGGAGGGATCGTCGCAAAGGGGGCGGGCCCGGCCCCGCCTCGCCACAGTACGGGCAAACTTCTGATATCCCGGAATCCCAATTCTGCCTCCTTCAATTGGTCCTCCTACAAGGTGAAGGCGGGGCAGAGCGTGATCTACCTGATCCCCGGGTCGAAGGCGGTCTCGCTCAAGTATGTCGGGGGAACCACGCCATCTTCCCTCAGCGGCACGGTTGCCAGTAACGGGATCCAGGACTTCATGAACCCGAAAGGACTGATCTTTGGGTCGGGGAGCGTGGTCAGCAGGTTCGGGGTCATGGACTCCGGAAGCGCGAAGAGGGGGAAAAATTTCACAGGGCCAGTTTCAAATGCCGGAAAGATCAAGGTAATGAACGGGGGAAGGGGAATACTGTCGGGGTCCTCGCTCGCCAACTCCGGGACGATCAAGGCCCCCGGGGGCAAGGTGCACGTGAAAGCGGGGTTCACCGTGACACCGATTGCGACCTCGGGAGTATCGTCCGTCGTCGTTATCACCCCGGGAAAGGGCTTGATGGATGATTCGGGCATTATCTCGGCCGAGCCAGTGGGTTTAAAGACTGGAAGGAGTGTCTCTGATTCCGGGACTACAAGAGTGTTCAAGGCCCTGGGCAATGAGATGATTGCTCTTTCCCGAAGACAGCTGTTGAAAAATAGGGCTGGTCGACCCGATGGCTCAGGTGGGACGAATGGACCTGGTAGTACCAGTGGTTCTGGTGGAGCAAATGGACCCGGTGGCGCCGGTGGTTCTGGCGGGGTGAAGGGAACCGGGAATTCGGGGGGAGCCGGGGGGGGAAGTAGTCTTCTGGGTTCCGGCGGCACCGGTGGGATGAATGGACCCGGAGGCGCTGGCGGGAGGAATGGACCTGGTAGCGCCAGTGGTTCTGGTGGAGCAAATGGACCCGGTGGCGCCGGGGGTTCTGGCGGGGTGAAGGGAACCGGGAATTCCGGAGGAGCCGGGGGGGGAAGTAGTCTTCTGGGTTCCGGCGGCACCGGTGGGATGAAAGATCGGAA
>JAKAWK010000152.1 GCA_021827365.1 Nitrospirota bacterium | reverse complement strand
TGGAGAGGGAAATCTCCGATCCCATGCCTCTCGTCCGCCAGATGGGAGACATGGCCGGGGTGGTCGACTGCCGGTACCGGGAGTCCGAGAAAGTCCTCTGGGTCAAATATCTCCGGGACCGCATCACGCCGGAAGATCTCGAAAGAAAGCTTGCCGGATTGCTCGAAGCCTGACAAATAAGAAAGGTCCCTGTGACGCCCATCCAGCGATTCCGCCTTTCTCTTTTGCTGTTTTTCCTCCTGATCGGAGGGGGAACACTCGGATATGTGGAGATCGAAGGATGGGGTTGGGTGGACTCCCTCTTCATGACGGTCATCACCCTGTCCACCGTCGGTTACCAGACGGTTCATCCCCTCGACAGGGCCGGCCTTTTTTTTACGATGGCCCTGATCGTCGTGGGGGTCGGCACGCTGGGTTATGCGATCGCCACGCTTTCGGAAACCATCCTTGAAGGACATCTGCAGAGTTTCTGGGGAGGCCGCAAGATGGAGCGGATGATCGAAAAGCTTGAGAACCATGTGATTGTCTGCGGGTTCGGCCGGATCGGTTCGCTGACGGCGGCCGCCCTTGCAGGGCGGGATATTCCCTTCGTCGTTGTGGAGGAAAATCCTGACCTTGTCAAGGAAATCGTCGGGAAGAAATTCCTGGCGGTGATGGGAAACGCGACCGAGGAAGGGGTTTTGAGGAAGGCCGGGATCGACCGGGCCCAGGCGTTGCTGGTGACCCTGTCGACGCGAGTCGCCGATGCCGCCTATATCGTCATGAGCAGCCGGATCGACCACCCCGGCCTGACGATCATCGCCATGGCCAACGATTCCCGGACTGAGGCCAAACTTTTGAAGGCCGGGGCGAACAAGGTCGTCTCCCCTTTCATTCTCGGGAGCAACCGCATGGTGATGGCCCTCACCCAGCCGACCCTCCTCGATGTCATGGATGTGGTGACGACACGGGACGGGATGGGCCTCACCTTCGAAGAGCTGGTGGTTCCGGAGATCTCCCCTTTTTGCGACCTCTCGATTGCGGAGATCGGGAAAAAGTTCGGGATCCGTTCCCACATTATCGCTATCCGGCCGGCCGGAGGCAAAAATTTCGTCCTGCCGACGGCCCAGAGCGTTTTGCGGGCGATGGACCAGATCGTCATGATCGGTTCCCGGGACGAATTCGAACGGATCAGGGCCCTGATGGCAGGGGAGCAGGAAGCCGGGGTCCGGACATGACCAACCAAAGGGGAGGCAAGAGGTGAAGCTTGAGGAAGGGGCTCATCCGTCACCGTTATCAAACGCCGAATGGGCGGCCCGCGGAAGCCGGGTGCTGGTGGGAAACGTCCGCCGGGAGGAGCTGGTTTTCCGGAAGGGGAGAGGCGCCTGGCTCTACGATGTGGAAGGGCGGCCCTATCTCGACTTCCTGGGAGGGGTGGCGATTCATGTTCTGGGCCACTGCCATCCCAGGGTTACGGTCTCGGTCCAGAAACAGGCCCAGCGACTGCTCCACACCTCCAATCTCTATTACCACGAACCCCAGATCCTTCTGGCGGAATTTCTTGTCGGTAAAACATTTGCCGACAAGGTCTTCTTTGCCAACTCGGGAACGGAGGTTGTGGAGGCGGCCATCAAGCTTGTCCGCCGCTATGGAGCCAAGACCGGCAGGTATGGGATCATGGGGCTTGAGGGCAGTTTTCACGGGAGAACTCTGGGAGCCCTGACCCTGACGGGCCAGAAAAAGATCCGGGAGGGGATCGGCCCTCTTCCGGAGGGATTCGACTGGGGGCCGTTCAACGACTTCGAGGGAGTCGTCAGGAAGGTGACCCCGGAGACGGTCGCCATCTTCGTGGAGCCGGTCCAGGGGGAGGGGGGTGTCATTCCCGCCGATCCCGCCTTCCTTCGCGACCTCCGGCGGTTTACGCGGGAGAGGGACATCCTTCTCGTCTTCGATGAGATCCAGACAGGAATCGGCCGGACCGGAACCCTTTTTGCCTATGAATCCTATGATGTCGTTCCCGATATTCTCCTCTCGGCCAAGGCCCTTGGAGGCGGACTTCCTCTCGGGGCCCTTCTGACGACCACTCCTCTGGCCGAATTTCTTCCTCCCGGATCCCACGGGTCAACCTTCGGTGGCAACCCCCTGGCCTGCGCGGCGGGTCTTGCCGTCCTCGAGGCCCTTTACGAAGAAGGGTATCTTCCGGAGGGAGGACAGCGGATCGCCGAAAATCTCTGGGACGAGCTGATCTCCCTGAAAGATCTTCATCCGGCCTGGATCCGGGAGGTCCGGGGCCGGGGAATGATGATCGGGCTCGTGCTCCCCGGCAGGGCTGTCGAGGTCAAGGACCGCTTTCTCCGGGAAAGGATCCTGGTCAATGCGACGGGTCCGGAGGTGATCCGTCTTCTTCCTCCCGTCAATCTTTCCCTGGAGGAGATTGCCACATTCATTCAGTCTGCGGACAGTATCTTTTCATCCTTGGGAAAACCCGGAGGTTCATGATCTTGAAAAAAAGCCAGCATCGCTCATTTCTGACTCTCCTCGAGCGGACCCCTCGCGAGTTGCGGACCATCATGGACCTTGCCGGACGGATCGACGCCGATCCGGACGGATTCCGGACGCCGCTCGCCTGGAAGACCGTAGGACTTCTCTTCGAGAAGAGCTCGACACGGACGCGACTCTCCTTTGAGGCAGGAATCCGCCAGCTTGGCGGGGGAAGCCTGTTTTTGGGGGGAGACATCCAGCTCGCGAGGGGGGAGACGATCGAGGATACGGCCCGGGTCATGAGCGCCTATCTCGACATGCTGGTCATCCGGACCTTTGGCCATGACCGGATCGAGGCCTTTTCCGCCGCGGCAGCGGTCCCTGTCATCAACGGCCTGACCGACGGCCATCACCCCTGCCAGGCTCTGTCCGACTTCTACTTCATGGAAAAGGTCTTCGGATCCCTTTCCGGACTTCGATTGACCTATGTGGGGGATGG
>JAKAWK010000151.1 GCA_021827365.1 Nitrospirota bacterium | reverse complement strand
CACCACCATGATCCGGCTCGCCAGGGAAGGAAAGCCCCTCCGGGTCGTCTCGGACCAGCGGGTCGGCCCCACGGCCGCCAGGGATCTGGCCCTGGGAATAGCCCTCCTGGTGACGGCTCCCCTGCCCTTCGGAATCTGGCATCTCACAAATGCCGGAAACGTGAGCTGGTATGAATTTGCCCGAAAGATTTTCGAACTTTCGGGACTCACTCCCGATCTCTCCCCGATCCCCCTCTCCCTCTATCGCCCCGCTGCCCCCCGCTCTCCCTTTTCCGTCCTTTCAAACGACAAGGCTCACGGAGCCGGAATCATCCTTCCCTCCTGGGAGGAGGCCCTGGCAGGCTACCTCGGCCGGAGCGGTCTTATCCCCGGGTCCTGAGGGGTCAGGTCAGAACGGCCGAAGGATCCTTGCCTGTCTCAAGGGCCTCGAGGAGATCTTTCAGAAGATCCCAGACATTCTCGGTGTTCGGGAGCCTCCCGGCACCGGGATCGAGCCCCGGAGGCGGATTTCCGACCCAGTACCCCCGGCCTCCCAAGGAGACGGCGTGGTTGACCGCCCCAAGGTCGGTCGTGTCGTCTCCCACCATCACCGGGAAGAAGTCGCCGGGCGTGACCCCGGACTCCCGGGCGAGATGTTCCAGGAAAAAATCCATCGTCTCCTCCTTGGTCACCCCCCCGGCCGGCCGGATCTCCCAGACCATCTTGCCGTGATAGATCCGGAACCGGTTCCGCTCCTCCCAGTTATCGAACAGCCGTCCGATCTCTTCCGAAAGACGAGGAATCCTCTCCGGAGCCACCCCCCGGTAATGGATGGAGAGACTGTATTCCTTGGTTTCAGTCATCGTTCCCGGAATGGTCCCTGCAACCTTTCGGAGATCCGAAACCCACGCCAAAAGGGACTCCCTGGCGCGCAGGGCGTCGGGGTGAACGGTTTGTTCATCCCGGAAACGGCGGACAGCCCCGTGGTCTCCGGACAGGCCCGCGAGAGTGGAGACGGGAAGTCGGTGGAGAATGTCGGGAAAGGCGCGGCCGGACATGGCAAAAACGGGGATGAGGCGGCCGAGGGACTCCAGAAGGGCAATCTCATGGGAGTCAAGATGGACCAGGTCGGGATGAGGGGCGATGGGAGCCAGCGTTCCGTCAAAGTCCAGAAAAAGGGCCAAACGGAATCCTGGCCCCGGCGCCCGAGCCTCCGTCATCGGAGAATCGGGGCGGGACTGGACCTGAGGGAGAGGAGGTTTTCACTCATCCACCGGCAGACGTTGTTTCGCTCGATCGAGGCCAGAGCCCGGTCGTTCCTGCGCCTCCGGATCTCCGGGTCGAGGGAGAGTCCCTGGTGGATGAGACGGGCTGACTGGACGGGATCGAAGGGATCGATCAGGGCAAGCCCCTCCATGGTCTGGGCCGCCCCCGTGTGGCGGCTCAGGAAAAGGACTCCGTCCCCCCCCTTCTGAGAAGCCAGGAACTCCTTTGCCACGAGGTTCATTCCGTCTTTCGTCGCCGTGATGAGGGCGCCGGAGGAGAAGCGGTAGAGAGGAGCAAGAATGGTCTGTGGAAGGGAGCGGGCAATGGTTTTTACCGGGACCCAGTCGCTCCGGCCAAACCGTGCATTGAGCCGGCCCACCGCCGCCTCGACCTGCCGGGAATATCGGCGGTAGGCTTCCACAGACTGTCGGGTGGGAGGGGCCACCTGCAGAAGGGAGAGCGTCCCGATGCGGGAGGGGTGCCGGGTGAAGAGGGCCTCCAGAATCTCGATCCGTTCCAGAAAGCCTTTGGAGTAGTCCATCCGGTCGACGGAAACGAGGTAGGGACGGACGTCTTCTCCCGGTCCCAGGAGATCCGCCTCCCGGAGAACCTCCCTTGCGGCCCGGGTTCCCTCGGGATCCCGGGCAAGGCGGTCGAAGTGGGCGGGGTCGATCGAGACGGGATAGACCCCCAGAGAGAGAGTCCTTGTCCCGCTCTCCATACGGACGCAGAGACTCTCGCCGTCCCAGGAGGCCCTGTCCCCGTAAAGGCGTCGGACAGTGTCAAGGAAGCGCTCCCTGTATCCTTCAGTCTGGAATCCGATCCGGTCATGGAAAAGAAGGCCCTCGACCACCTCGGAAAGCCAGGCGGTGTCCCGGGGGGACGGGGTGTCGACCCAGGGAATGTGCCAGAAAAAGGCGAGCGGCGGAAGATGGTGACCGGCCATCCGGCGGACCTCGCGGGCCACAAGGGCGAGCTGGTAATCATGGATCCAGATGACGCCGGGAGAAAGGGTGGTGAGGGACTCCAGCACCTTCCCGGCCAGACGCCGGTTGACATGGAGGTAGGCCTCAAAGGAATTCCGGAGCTCCCCGACCCGCTCGGGGTCGTCATGGAAAAACGGCCAGAGGACACCGTTCGAAAAACCGGCATAATGAGCCTCCCGGACCTCATCCGGCAGGGAGAGACGCTGAAGAAGGTATCCCGGAGCCTCCGGGGATTCGCGGGGAGGGGAAATCCGCAAAAGATCCGGCCCGGAAGAATCCCTGAGCGCGATCCACTCGCCCCCCACCATACCCAGAAGACGATGGATCGTCTGGGTTACGCCTCCGGGGGGGAAGGAGAGATGTCCGGCCCCCTCCCAGACGATCGGTTCCCTGTTGGTGACAACAAGAAGGGGTGCCCGGCCGAACTCCCGCCGGTAAAAGAGGACCATCTCCTCCGGAGAGCGACATTCGGAACTCCCTTCCTTCAGGCCGAAGGCCGGAGCCAAAGAGGAAGAAAGAAGCGAGGCCATCAGCGGACCTCCGTCAGGGTATTCTGAAGGGAGGTCCGCAATGGTGGGGGGCCTCCCCTCCGGGTGTCCCGGAGGATGGAACGATAAAGCGCCTCGTAGCCGTCCACCATGACTTCGGTCGAATAAAGCTGGGCCGCTCTCGCGCGGCAGGCCCGCCGGTCGATCGTTCCGACCTTGTGGGCCAGGACCTCGGCCATTTCCTCTTCGCTGT
>JAKAWK010000049.1 GCA_021827365.1 Nitrospirota bacterium | reverse complement strand
TTAAAATAGGTGCAGGATTCAACTTGAGGCCCGGAAAGCCGTACTATCCGGTAAAATGCGAAAAAGATCCAGGATGGCGGAGGGGGTAGGATTCGAACCCACGGAGCTTTCGCTCTACGGTTTTCAAGACCGCCGCCTTCGGCCACTCGGCCACCCCTCCGATTCTGGAAATTCTAGGATATTCCCCCGGAAAAGACAAACATTTAATGAAGAACGGAAGGGGCCCGAATGGGAGAGGGAGACATCTGCTGGGATGCACCCGGGGTGGCCGTTGCAGAAGACGGGGCAGGGGTGGGGGCCAGAAGGGGGTTGAAACCATTTTTCGGTTTTTCTGAGTGGGCCGGGGGGGTCATTTCCTGCCTGATGAAGGTCAGGGACCGCCGAATCCCTTCATCCCCGGGACTCAGTTTCTGGGCGGACTCTTCCATCAAGAGCGCTTCCTGGAGATAGCCTTGATGGGCCAGTGCCAAGCCCAGGATCATGCGGGCTCCGGGATCTGAGGGACGAAGGGAAATAGCCTTTTCCTCGGAATATCGTGCCTCTTTCCATTTTCCCAGGGAGGCATAGGCCCATCCGAGAGCCGCCCACGCCGCTTCCCGCTCCGGGTGGTCATGAATGACAGCGTTTTCATCCAGCACCTCCTCGCGAAAGTGACCGGTATTTCCTTCCGCGATGCCGAGGCTGATTCGGGCTGTGACATTCCTGGGGTCGAGGACTAGCGCCCGCCTCTCCATCTCGATGGCTTTCCTGTTGAGCCCGCTTTTGCCATAGGCCATTCCGGCCAAGGTAAAAACAACAGTATAATCCGGATAAGTCTTGGTCAAGGGAGTCAGGATGGTGAGGGCTTTCTTCGGATGGTTGGCCAGAATCTGTTGTGCGGCCTTTTGGATTCCCTTCCGCAGAGGCGCCGGGTAGGACGGGTCGTTAAGCGGAAGAGCGTAGAGGGCCCCTGGGATTCCGTTCAGGAAAGCTATGATCCAACCCAACAGGAGGATCCAGAGAAGAGTGTTTCTCCTGCTGTCTGTTTCAGGGATAATGGGAGAATCAGAAAATATCATACCTCCATTATGGGAATTGCGGAGAAAAACGGCAAGAGTGATCCTTGCCAATCCCTCCAGGGAGACCGGATCGGAAATGAAAAACAATGAATTGAAAGTTGCCGTTGTGACAGGGGCTTCATCAGGAATCGGGGCAGAAACCGTCAGAGCTCTTGTCAAGGCGGGATTTCAGGTCTATGGAGGGGCAAGACGCTATGACCGGCTTGAGCGGCTCTCGCGGGAGACAAGGATGACTCCTCTTGAGCTCGATGTGCGGAGTACGGAATCTGTCAACGTTTTTGTCTCCCGTCTTCCGGACGCGGTGCATGTCCTCGTCAACAACGCTGGGGGGGCATTGGGTCTTGATCCCGTTCTGGAGATGGATGAGATGGGGTGGCTTGATATGTACCAGAGCAACGTTCTGGGGACTGCCCGGATGGCCAGAGCCCTTTTCCCGAGGCTTTGCAAAAGTGGTCTGGGACACCTCGTCAATATCGGCTCCGTGGCAGCCTTTGAAACTTATACTGGGGGAGCGGGATATACGGCCGCCAAGCACGCTGTTCGCGCCATTACGGAAACCCTCCGCCTCGAATGGCTCGGCCATCCGGTCCGGATTACGGAAATCGATCCGGGTCTCGTCAACACCGAATTTTCTCTTGTCCGTTTTAACGGCGATAGGGAAAAGGCAAAGAGGGTTTACGAGGGGATGACCCCCCTGTCGGCCGAGGACGTGGCGGAAGCGGTCTCCTGGGTGGTGACCCGTCCAGCCCACGTGAACGTGGACAGCCTCCTCCTGCGGCCTCTCGACCAGGCCCGGGTTGACCGGATTTTTCGTAGACCCTCCGTTCCATGAGGGAAAGGGATGTCTTTTACATGAACCGGGCGCTAAGCCTTGCCTGGAGAGCCATGGAGGAAGGAGATGTTCCGGTGGGAGCAGTCCTTCTAGCTGGTGAGGAAATCATAGGGGAAGGGTGGAACCGAGGACGAATCCTGAACGATCCGACGAGCCATGCCGAGATGATGGCCATAAGGATGGCCGCATCCAGAATCGGAAACTACCGTCTGTCGGAAGCGACCCTTTATGTGACCCTTGAACCTTGCTTCATGTGTTTCGGGGCCATGCTCGAATCACGGATTTCCCGACTTGTCTTTGGAGCCCGGGAACCACGACGTGGCGTGCTCGGATCCCTCTACGACCTTCACAACGACCCCAGGCTCTACCATAAAATCAGGGTGATTTCAGGACTTCTCGAGGGTGAATCCGGACGTCTTTTGCAGGATTTTTTCCAGAAAAAAAGGGAAGAAGAACCGAAGAATCCCGGAATGGGATTCCTTCCTTCTCCTTCCCCAAGGGATTGAGCAGAAAAGCTCAGAACCCGCCGAGTCCGCCTTTCAGGGCATGGTCGATTTTTTCAAAGACGGCCATGAGAATAAAGGGGAATGCAGCCAGAATCACAAACGTGAGGTTTTTTGCTCCGCTCATTTTTCTCTCCTCTTTTTTGACCATAAATAACGCTTTCCTCGGATTGTCTCAAGAGAAATCTCCAAGGCTTTTTCTTGGTGATCAAGAATCATGCCAAGAGGGTAGATCCTGTTTTGAGGAGAAAAAGTTTTTGGCGATGAAGTCTTATGAAAGGTCTGGAAAATGTCGCTAAAAGGTCTGAAGAGGGATGTTTCTTTCGGGAGACAGAAAATGAGAAACAAAACAAACAGGAGTTTCAGGAAGGAAACGTTCTTCGGCGATCCAGATTATATTTCTTCATTTTTCTCCAAAGAGTGATCCGGCTCATTGAGAGCGAGTTTGCCGCATCGGAAACCCGGCCGCGATGCTGGGCAAGGACTCTCTGGATCATGTCCTTTTCCACGGCGGCGATTGCCTCCTCGACATTTTTCGAGGCTCCCGGGCTTTGGGATTCGTTCAGGGAAAGTCCTTTCTGACCGTTTTTGAACAGGATCTCCCTTACGGGCTCCGGCAGATTGTCTGCGTTCAATGTCTGGTCGAGGGAGAGGCTCAGGCAAAGGTCGACGAGATGTTTGAGTTCCCGAATGTTTCCCGGGAAGGGATAGCTGCAAAATCGCTCGATGAGGGCAGGCGAAAAGGTGGGGGCTTTTCGTCCGTGACGTGCCGACCAGTTTCCCCGAAATGTTTGGATCAGAAGAGGAATCTCCTCCTGGCGCTCTCTGAGCGGAGGGAGCAGGATGGTCATGCCCCTGAGACGGTAGAAAAGATCTTCCCTGAGCCGTCCCGATGAGAGAAGTACTTCAGGACTGACATTTGTGGCGGCAATAATCCGGACATCGATGGTGTGCTTTTTGGTCTGTCCGATCCTTTCGACGATGCCGGTTTCGAGAAATCTGAGAAGTTTGGCCTGAATGGAAAGAGGGATGTTTTCAAGCTCATCTAGGAGAAGCGTTCCGCCGTCCGCCTGGAGAAGTTTGCCCGTATAGTCGGAGGTGGCGCCTGTGAAGGCCCCTCGCGTATGACCAAAAAGGGCATCATCGACAAGGGTCTCTGGAATGACAGAAAGATCGAGCACTATGAAGGGATTGTTGCGGCGGGGGCTCATGTCGTGAATCCTCTGTGCGAGGACTTCTTTGCCTGTTCCCGTTTCTCCGACGAGCAAAATGGGAATGGTTGTATCGGCAATCCGGGAAAGAGTGGGTGCGAGGGCAGCATGCCAGGAGCCCCTGGATTCGATAGGCGCCGGGTTGACAGCGCTGGAGGAAGAACCGGAGAGCATCACCTGTTTCAAAAGCCCGACCGTCTTTTCCTCCGACTCCAGAAGACAGTTCCTGATACTGAAGTCACCGAAGGTCTCCTTCAGGCAGGATAAACCGAAGGGGGTGGTTTCTCCGGGAAGGTTGCCAGTAACCGCAACACATTCGGCTGAGCAGACCTTTCCCCGGAGGCCCTGGGCACAGGCAATGCCTTCAAGGTTCTCAGCTCCCTTGAAGAGGAGTTTTCGGGCTGATTCCGAGATCCATTGTATACGGTAGTCTGTGCCGATCAGCAGAAAGGCCGAATTGGTGGAGTCCGCGATTTGGCTGGATAGTAGTCTGTACAGGACGTCCTGTTTGCTGGACAATGTCGGCTCCGGGGCTGTGAGTGACTGCGGGCCCTAGGAAGGGGATTGGCGGAGAGAGAGGGATTTGAACCCCCGCTGGGGTTCCCCCCAGAGTTGATTTCGAGTCAACCGCCTTCAGCCTCTCGGCCATCTCTCCATGTGAAATGTTTTTCCGAGAGGCTCAAATCTATCAGAATAATAGGGAAAATTCAAGCTGTCAGGGATTTCTGGGCTGTCCGATGATAACTTTCGGGCCGGAATACGGCAGAGGTTGAGAGGGGGCGGATCGTAAAAGAGGAGGACCGGGCAAAGGTCCCTGACTTCTTTGGAAGTCTCCAGAAAAGGGACGGATGCAAACTGGCTTGCGAGTCTGCTAAAATCCCTGGAAGGTTATTTTTTCGGGGAATCTGCCAAGGCTCCCTGAGTATTTCTCCGGTGCCTTCTTTTGAAAGGCCAGGGTCAGTTGTCATTGTTGAAAGGATCTTATGGAAAACTTCGAAAAAGCGCGGGAAATTCTTCAGCAGCAGAGGAGAGAAATTATTGCCGGGGCTGAGAAGGTCCTTCAGTCAACAGTGGAAAAAGGAATCCAGCTTTTTCCGGATCCGTCAGATCTGGCCTCCATCGAAGAGTCCCAAGGCTTTTCCTATCGCCTCAAGGAACGCGAAAAAAAGCTTCTTCGAAAGATCGATGAAGCCTTGGAAAGAATTGAAACGGGATCCTTCGGGATCTGCGAACGGTGCGGGGAAGAGATCGAGGAGAAGCGGATGCTCGCCCGTCCGGTGACGACTTTCTGCATATCCTGCAAGACATTGCTCGAAGAAGAAGAACGCGCCGAAAAGATCCGGCGGTAAATCCGGCAATCCTCATCCCGGGTGGTCGGGGCTCGGACTGGGAGGGGTTCAGGCTCTTCCCCTTTCAAAGTCCAACTTTTCCATCGTCTGCATCAAACTCTCAAAGGATGGTCGGAATCCCTTCAGGCAAATTTCATCTTTGATTTTCAGCGACTAAGGTCGAGGATTTTGACGATTGCGACGGGGGAGTCCCGGGTTTTTGCCATCCTGAACGCCTTTTCTAGAAACCGGAGGTATCCCCTTTATATGGCCATGGGAAATTCGAGGTCCTATTTGTCGAAAAGGTGTGAATAAAGAGTCAGATCCGGAATTTCACACGCGTTCCCCCCTTTATCTTTCCGGACCTCTCTTTTGACCGGTTCCCATCTTATTATGTCAACGGCCAAACGGTGAGGGTGGGGTATCTTCCGATTTTCAAGGGCAGGAGACAGGCTCGGGACATTCTGTCTGGAATTCAAGCGGTGGCGGGCAGGGATTGTAAGGGAAAATGACTGACGATTGGAGCCTTGGCGTGAGGACTGTCCTTCTTTCAAACGGGAAAAACATCGATTCGCTCATCCTGGACGAACAGGCCCTTCCCGTTCCTTCGCAAGGAGAGGTCAGGGTCAGGATGAAGGGTCACACTCTCAATCATATCGATCTTTGGGTCCTTTCCGGCTCTCCGGCCTATTCGGTCACCCTTCCCCATGTGATGGGCTCTGAAGGAGTGGGTGTGGTGGATTCCATCGGTGAAGGTGTCAGTCCTGATTTTTCCCTGAAAGTTGGGGATTTTGTCGCCATTTCCCCGGGGCAGGGTTGCCTGGTCTGCGAACTTTGCCGGAGCGGTTCCGAATCCCTCTGTCCATCCTATCGCGTCCTTGGAGGCCATCTTCCCGGGGTTTTTTCTGAATATGTCTCTCTGCCGGCTACCCGTCTTTTGCCAGTTCCTCCCTCCGTCTCTCCCCTTTTGGCATCGGCGGTCACATTAGCCGGGGCGACAGCCCACCAAGGACTGGTCGTCAGGGGTGGAGCCCAGGCCGGAGAGCGATGGCTTGTTGTCGGGGCGAGTGGAGGAGTGGGTCATTTGGCCTGTCTTCTGGGGCTTGTTCTCAAGGTCGAGGTTTACGGGACTTATGGACCGGAGAAAAAAAAGACGGTTCTTGCCCGATCCATGGATATTCCCCTGATTTCCCACGAAGCGCAGGATTGGCCTGAAACTGTGATGAGGCTTTCTGGAAAGCCTTTTGATGGAGTCCTGGATACTGTTGGAGGAGCAACCATTCCCCGAATCCTTCCCCTTCTCCGCAAGGGGGGCCGGGCGGTCGTTGTTGGCGAAACAACCGGCTCCCCGACCCAGTTTCCGACCCGTGAACTTTTCGGTCGACAGCTTTCCCTTCATGGAGTCTATCTCGCTCATCGCTCGGACATTCTTGCCATGCTGAATTGGGTGTCTCATGGCGATATCCGTCCTATTGTGAACGATGTGGGTCCCCTCACTTCAATCGCCCCTCTCCAGAATGCCTACCGCCGGATGTCGGAACGCGATTTTGTCGGTAAACTTGGCTTTGTCTGGCAATAGGCGATATAGATGAAACGAATTCAAGGAGATTAGATGGGGAAGAGTGTCCGCAGAGGGGTTCTGCTCATGTGTGCTGGATGTTTCCTGGCAGTTTTTTCAGGATGTTCGTCTGGCTCCTTTTTTAATACTTTCTTTGCCCGTCATGGGAACCTTTCATCCTCCGACATCAGGTTTCGAAAAGACTACCCACAATTGAAGGCCCTGCTTCGGGACAATCACTTCCTGAAAGCTTTGGCCTGGGTCGAGAGATGGGAAAAGGACAAGACGCTTTCCACCGATAACCGGCGTCTTCTCCGGAGGGATAAAAAGAGTATCCGCCTTATGGGGGCTTCCTATTACATGGGAGTCGCCAGAGAGCGTCGCAAGGCAGGTCGTCTTCGGGGAGCTCTGGCAGCCCTCGAAACCGCTCGGACATTCACACCTGACGATCCGGTCCTTCGCTCCGAAGTGGAAAAGACCCAAGCAAGTGTTCTTGTCTCTGGAAAGGCCAGTCAGGATTGGGGCGAACTTCTGCAGAAGTTGCTTGGACTGAAAGCCCATAATCCAAAGGAAACATCAATCGATCCGACGATTGGATGGGCCTACGGAAAACTTTCCGAAAGCGAATACATGTCAGGTCGCTATGCTTTGGCTCTCGATCATGCCAGGAAGGCCCTTTCCTATCGCAGGAACGACGAACTTGCCATCCGTGTCCGCGATCAGGTGAAAGACCAGGTTCGGGATCTCGTGGCCCGTGCCGAAAGGGAATACAGGCACCATCATTATCCTCAGGCCCAAAAAGACCTGGAAAAGGCGTTGACCACCGATCCTCAAAACAGGCAGGCTCGCAAGGATTGGCAGATCTTAAGGGAAACCCCCGGTGGAGTTGATTCCAGGGCGGAGATGACTCTCAAGTAAAAAGGACGAATTGATGAATTGCGATTTCGTAAAGAGCCACGGATTAGGCAATGATTACATCGTCATGCTCAAGGACGAAAGAACGCCGTCATTGACAGTGAGCAATATCCGACTTCTCTGCGACAGGAACTACGGAGTCGGATCGGATGGTATCCTTTTGCTAGAAAAGGATACTCCTCCGTTCGGGCTCAGAATATTCAATCCTGACGGGTCGGAGGCCGAAAAGAGCGGAAATGGACTTCGAATATTCTCTAAATTTCTCTACGAGTATGGATTTGCAAAAGAAAAGGAGTTTCTGATCGACACGGCGGGAGGGCGTGTCCGTTCCACCGTCCGCACAGACCAGTCGGGTCGGGTGACATCCGTTCTGGTCGAGATGGGAACCTACACCTTTGATCCGGCCGTAGTCGGGATCAAGGAAAGAAATACCCCCCTGATAGAGGAGGAAATATCTCTTAATGGGAGGGTCAGTGTAACGGGATCGGCGGTCTCTGTCGGTAATCCCCACTTTGTCTTTTTTGTGGAAAAAATCGACGAACCCTTCATTCGTGAGTACGGGACAATGATCGAGCATCACCCGCTGTTTCCGAGAAGGATCAATACTCAGATGGTTCGTGTTTCCGGACCAAACGAGATTGAGATCAGGATCTGGGAACGGGGTGCCGGTTATACGCAGGCCTCTGGCAGCAGTTCCTGTGCGGCCGCTTCCTGTGCCGTCTTTCTCGGAAAGGTCAAAAGTCCCGTAACAGTCCGGATGCCGGGTGGGATGCTTCTTGTCGAAGTGGGAGAAAAGGGGGACCTGCGTATGGAGGGTCCGGTTGAAGAGGTGATGACAGGAAATTTCTCGAGGGAATTTCTGGAGAAGCTAAAAGATAATATCGGGTGACTCCCTCCGACTCCCGTTTCTGGATCATTGTCGCAAAAAGTCCATGTTTCTTAGATGGTAGAGAGTCATACCGATGATCACGAGAAAGACGATGGCGACTGGTAGCAGGATCCACAACAACGGGACACCGATATCATCATGTTTCCGGTTGGGATCTTCCGGATCGAAAGGATCAGACATTTGTCCTCCGGCAGGTCATTCAGTGGAACGGTTGTTTTGCAAAGGCTGGGATTCTTCCCGGGTAAATACACTCCGGACAAGATTCATGGGACCTTTTCCGGTTTCCGGATAGGAAAGCCAGCCAAAAGTGACTTGGGGGGTCTGATCCCGGTTCATCCCCAGAAGAATGTCACGGACCCGTTCAATGACAATTGCCGCACTGTCAGGGTTCATGGCCGGAAGGATCAACAGATATTCCCGGGGAGTTATGTGGGCAATTTCGTCGTAGGATCGAAGGATGCTCCTGACCTTGATCATGAGGGACTTGTGGTTCTGAATATCGACCCTGATCCCGACCAGTCCAAATCCTATCCCCGTAATCCGTTGTTCCTCTATCAGAGCTTCGATGAGAAGAAGGGCATCCCGGCGGTCGAGAAAGCCCGACTCAGGCTCTCTTGCCGCAGGGTTCAGATCCCCGAGATTTTTTCGAATTTCAAATAGCCTTCGCGAAAGGCTTTGGGCTTTTGGCTGAAAAGAGCTGAGTCCGGGAAGTTCCCTTTTTCGAGACTCTTGACGAAAGAGACGCACCTTTCCGAAGAATGCCCGGTTGAAGAGGAGGGGAAAGTCGGCCCAGTATCCCCCGGCCGTGTTTTTGGCAAAGAGAATGCGCCGGAAGGGTAAAATCGATCTGGATTCTTCCACAGAAAGTGCCTCCGATATCCTTTTTTTCGGCCCTTCGTGACTGGTGCGAATTCTCCAGAATCCGGAGGAAGGTGACCAGGCGGCCTCCTTGGCAAGGAAGACCTGAGCCATCTGGTATTCAGGCTCACCGGAAAGTTCATCCCTGAAAAAGTGTTCGAGAAGAAGTTCGTCGCTGACACTCCGGATGATCGTACGGGATGGATTTCGCAAGCGTCGGCCCAGGAGGATCAAACTCTCCCGCTCACTTTCCTGGAGAGTTTCGGCGATCTTTTCCAGGAAGAGAGGATCTTCGGCGGTATCCTTTTCCGTGGGAACTCTGATGATGAACCTTCGGAGTCCGGAGTCCGGATCGGGAAGTTCGATCAGGGACGGTCGGGAGGAGGGCTCCGAAATCCAGTTCCAGAATTGTCCCCTGGTTTCTCCGGAAAGCGAGAGGGCGTTCTGGTTGGCATAGTCAGATAAGGAATATCGGGGGAACCTTGCCCTGACAAGGTTCCAACGTTTTAAGAAATCGGAATTGGCAAGAATGATATGATCCCTGGACAGGAATAGTGCAAGGGAAAGACCGGATCCGGCCAGGAGTTTTTCGATTTCCAGAAGGGCCCGATCAGTGCTGAAAAGCGAGGGTCTGATCAAAAGATCCATCGGTGACGGCTGCCCCTTGTAAAAAGATCCGGCTCCCCGGTTCCCTTGATTCAATGGCAAAGGAACCATTTTTAATCTAGCACGAGGAACCCATTGATGGAAACCGACCGGACGGTGTATGATCGCCAGAAACAGTTTTTTGCAGAGGCCTATAAAACCGGAAAAATCGGGTGGCCCCGGGAGGGGGCTTCCGGGCTTGTTCAGCTCATCCTTGAGGCCGCTTCCGGAACTGCCCCCGGGACCGTTCTGGAAATTGGTTCAGGCGAAGGCCGGAATCTTTCTCCATTTCTGGAAAGGGGCTGGAGGGTTGTGGCCATGGATCTTGTTTTTGACCCTCTCCTGGTGGCCCGAAAAAAGGCAATCCCGGCAAAAAGTCGCCAAGCCCATTTTGTCCAGGGAGATCTCTTTCGGATGCCTTTTTCTCCAGGGATCTTCGATGTGGTTTTCGATTTCGGAGTTTACCACCATCTCCGGAGCCCTGAAAGAAAAAATTATCCCCGTTGGATATCCGGGCTTCTGAAGCCGGGAGGTCTTGCCGGTCTCGGCCTCTTTTCAGAACATTTCCGGCATTTTCCCGGGGAGGAACGAAGCCGGGATTATGTGACACACCGGGGACACCATGATGTCTTCTTCCGGATAGGGGATCTGCCCTCCCTTTTGGGAAAGAGGTTTACCCTTCTGTCCTCTGGGACGGAATCTCCGGGAGAACTGGATCATTACCGGATTGCCGTCTATCGGATGATCCGCTCGAACCCATAAATTGAACCTGCCACTGGAATAGCCAGGAGGACAAACCATGGAGCATCGCCCAATCGCCTTTGAGTATGAAATCGGGGAAACCGTTCTGGTGACAATTACAAACCAGATCGGACTTGTGGAGAGCCGGACCCGTGGCTACTGGAAAGCCAACGAGTACGATGTCATTATTCCCCCGGAGAACGGCCGCATGCGGGTTCGGGAAGAGAACCTCTCTCACGTTCCGAACGAATATGTCCTGACCCGTCTTCCGACAATGGCGGGATTGTCGGCTCCTCCGAAATTTCTGGGCATTCCCGGGAATACCCGGACGTCGGGGTCGAGCTTGCCCGGTCATTGAATATTCCCTAAGGTATAGATCGGTTTCACAGAATACAGAATGAGAAAGGGGATCACCAGCTGGTGATCCCCTTTCTGTTTTTTGGCCGATCAGGGAACTTGGCAGATGGGGATTTCAGGATCTCTTTTCAGGAAGGGTCTTAAACAAGAAAGAAAATATCACGCATGAGAAGTTGTCAGTATCGGGGGAGGGATCTGTCGGCGTGAAGGGCGTAGGCGTCGATCCCTCCATGGAGGTTCTTGACCTTTTCGAATCCGTTTTTTCTCAGGAAATGACAGGCCTGAAGGCTTCGAACCCCATGATGGCAGTAAACGACCACATCCTTCTCTTTGTCTATTTGGGCGAGTTTCTGGGGAAGCTGGGCCAGGGGGATATGAAGGGCGTTGGGAATCCTGACACGCGAGTGCTCCCAGTTTTCCCTTACATCAAGGATGACAAGGTCGTCACCATTCTCGATGCGGTCCTTGAGTTCGGACGGATGAAGCTGCAGATCCTTGTTTCCTGAAAAGAGTCCAAACATGATGTTAACCTCCAATAATGAGGAGGCGGCAGGAAGAGTTCTCTTCCTGCCGCAATTCCTTCTATTTTGTTACGGATAGATCCTTATCCAGAGCGAGATCGGTTGTGTCGAGCGTGGAAAGAATTCCGTGTGCTGCCCGTCCGGCTCCGATGACGGCGTCGATGTTGCCCGTTTTTGAAAAGACCGGTGTTTTGCCATGTTTTGTTGCTAGCATAAATTTTACTTCGGATCCCCTTATGGAAACAACCTTGATCTGGGCATAGCCTCCGAATAGAGGAGTTGTTGTGCCGGGGGAAAGGACCAGAGGACGGGTGTTGTAAATCATCCGTCCTATATGATGCGCGATGGGAAAGTAGGCCATGTCCTTAAGGCCAAATTCTGCCCGTTTGTCTTCCATTGTTCCACGCCTCCATAGACCCGGAGGTGAACCGTTCCTTTTTGGACCGCGTCGTGCGGCCAGAGAACCACGGCCATCGAGTCATGGATCGCGGTCATTTTCCTTCTAAGAACCGGATTCTCGGGAAGGGTCGGACTGTTCCTGGCTACAAGTGTCCGGGAGGCTATCCCCCGGCCCTTGTGAAGAAAGGAAAGGGTCACCCGAGACTGGTCCTGGTCGATCCGGGTTATGACAACTGCGTCATCTCCCGTACCGAATCTTTGCCCCGCCTTTGCGATTCCTTCGAATAGAAGTCTCTTTGCCCACCATTCGCTGTGGATCGATGTTCCGGTCAGGGATGTGAATTTCACCCCATTTTTGTCCGCGTGTCCGATGACCCCCTGGAGGTAAGTCATCGGTTTTTGGTCAGGGCGACTAGGCGCCGGTTTTTCCCACCGTTCCGAGAAGGCCCACGGACGAATGGAGACTCCATCAAAAGTCCGCCAGTCCACAACCGGGTCCTGGACGACCTTCGGCACGGGGGGAATCAGCATCGTATAGAGATGGTTTCCAACGATTGTCATCTGGGCCGAACGGACGAGCGCATTCTTCACGACATGAATCCGGGCATCATAATCGACAAAGTAGTATCTTTTTCCGAGAAAGTAGTCATTAGACCTTGGATCAGTGGATGAAAATCCCTCCGTTTGAATTTCTTCTGCGCCCCTATTGTAACCCGGGTCTTTGTCCGATAAAGACATTGTTTCTTATGGAACGGAAAAGGAATCCAAATGACAAAGATCGTCGCTGTTGGGCGTTGGCCAGGGGAGCGGAAGTCATGATGAAGCCATTCTTCAAAACAAAATCATCCGGGTTCGTAATGTCGGTTCTAATGTTATCCTGCCTTATTTTCGGAAGCGGGGCCAAGGCATGGGCCAGTCCGGGAGGAAGCAACCAGCTGGGTTTCTCCGCGGAAGTCGAAGGAATGGATGATCTCAATACCCCCGGTGCCACCGGGACACTGCTTTATGGAGGAGGCGTGTCGATTCAATACTGGATATCCCCCGGATTCGGAGTGCGCCTCGGGGCTGACTATTTCAACAATACAAAATCGACCGGTCCCCTTCCCCAAAGCATTTTGCCATTCTACTCCGGCCTGTTGGTAAACCTGTTGTCCGGATCCATGGGGTCGCTTGATCTCGTGGGCGATTTTGGGCAGGCCCTGAACAACGGGGTGGACAACACCTATTTCGATGCCGGACTCCAGCTCAATTCATTACTGTCGAATCGGAGGCAGTTTTTTCTCGATGTCCGCTTTCGTGAAGACGGTGTAGGCACGATGGCGACCCCTTGGGAATTCGTAACTGCAGGTCTAGGAATCAGTTTTTTTTAATTGTTTGTCATGCGGCGTTGGCCTATGATCTGGATCATATTCATGCGAAAAGGTGTCTGGTACTTTTGTGATGTTGGCAAGTCTGAGGGC
Source organism: Nitrospirota bacterium (assembly GCA_021827365.1). Classification (GTDB taxonomy): domain Bacteria; phylum Nitrospirota; class Leptospirillia; order Leptospirillales; family Leptospirillaceae; genus UBA4572. The sequence goes on along the minus strand of JAKAWK010000049.1, from coordinate 4,091 downwards.
TGGAGAGAAAAGCCCGGCTTGCCGTAATACAATGGACACCTTCCGACAAAAAAGGAGCCGAGGCGCATGGCGATCAACACGGAGCTAATCAAGGCCCACGGGGCAGCAATCAAAGGTTTGGGAACACAGGTCACATCCTATTTTTACGATTACATGTTCTCCCATTTTCCGGAAGTCCGTAAAATGTTCCCTGAGACGATGACAACCCAGAAGGAAAGACTCTTCAATTCCCTGGTCTACATCTCCACAAACATTGACAATCCCGCGGCACTGGTCCCCTATCTTGAACGATTGGGCGAAGGCCACATCAAGTACGATACGCGTCCTGAACAGTATGATGCCGTGGGAGTCAGTCTTATGAAAACCCTCGAGCATTTTCTGGGATCCGCCTGGACCCCGGAGGTCTCTGCAACCTGGAGCGAAGCCTACAACCTTGCTGCCAAGGTCATGACGGAGGCGGCGGCCCGTTCCATGGATCCGGCACGCTACAAGCCCCTTTCCCCGGATGGGACTCCTACCCGTTAAGGTCTTCTGATTCAGCGAGAGGCGGTATTCCGGTCGCCCGGGAAAATCCGCCTCTACAAATTTTCTTGGACTTCCTCCTCCTTCTCCCGAATTTTTCCCAAATGAATGATGGTTTTCATGGATTCTCCAAAAGAAAAAATGATTTTGACAAAAAAATAGGAGTGCATTTTTTTTGATTTGAGATCCATTTTGGAAACGTTTAGAATACTTCGGACAAATGAGAGCAAAAGGTCAAAAGACGCGCGGTGATATTCCTGAATGTGGTCACCGCAACGTGTGAAGGGTGGGTTTTCATGCTTGAATGGATCCGGAAAGAGGCCGTTGAGCGTCCAAAGGTGATCGGGGCACTCATGGTTCTGATCGGGGGAGTCTTCGTCCTGTCGATGGGATGGTGGGGATTTTCCGCCAGCCGGTCAGCGAAGTCTGATGTCATAGCGAAGGTTAACGGTGTCCCGATAAAGGTGGATGACTATTCTCGGGATTACCTGATCATGAAGGACAACTACAAACGGCTCCTTCGTGGGGACTTGGGAGCCAAGATCCTTAAGGATCTCAACTTCCCTGGTCTAGTCCTCCGGAATATGATATATCGGCAGCTCTGGATCGACGAAGGCCGGAACCTGGGGATCCAGGTCTCCGACCAGACCGTTGTTCAGGAAATTGCCCGCATTCCTTTTTTTCAGGAGGGAACACCGCCGGTCTTTTCGAAGGATGCCTATGTTACATTTCTCAAGGAGACCCATCAGACGGCAGAGAGTTTTGAGGAATCCGTCCGAATGGATGTCCTTGTTCAGAGAGCCCAGCTTTTTGTGCGCGCTGCCCAGACGATTGGAAACCCCCCTCCCCAACCCCAGGGAACTCCAACCACGGATGCCAACGCAGAACGGGTCCGGCTTCAAAACGAGACCGTCGAGGCCCTGCAAAATCAATTGGAAACAAAAGCCCATATTGATATTGACCAGAAAGTCTTCCGGGAGATATCCCGCCAGCTTCTCTGATTTCAGGTCATCACCCCCGATCCGAGGATTCATTCAGTGGCCCTTCCCCTTGTTCCTTACCACATCAAGCGTCAGGCACGCATGACCGATTTCCACGGTTACCTTCTTCCCCTTTCCTTTTCTTCCATTCTGGAAGAGGCGAAGGCGGTCCGGGAAGCGGCAGGGCTGTTCGACATTTCGCACATGGGACACTTCCTTGTGAAAGGGCCCGGTGCACGACAGGCCATCAACCGTCTTATTACCTCCGACCTTGAGGCAGTTCCCCTTGGGAAAAGCCTTTACGGACTATTGCCCAATGATTCGGGAGGAACGGTAGATGACCTGATCCTGGCCTCTTCCGGAGAAGAGGAACTCCATATTATCGTGAATGCGGGAAACAGGGAGGAGGACTTTGCCTGGATCCGGTCCCATCTCCCTCCTTCCCTCGCCCTGCTCGATCTTTCCATCGACCAGATAGCTCTTGCCCTCCAGGGACCGGCATCCCAAAGAATCGTATCGCTCCTTTCCAGGGGCTTCGAGACAATGGGCCGAAGGGAGGTCCGCTTTTCCACAGATTCGTGGGAACGGATCTGGGTCAGCCGGACAGGATACACTGGCGAGGACGGATGGGAATTCTTCGGCCCTGCCGAGGCTATCCTGCCCATATACAGGACCTTGTCAGAAAAAGGGCCGGACCTTGGACTTGTGCAGGCGGGCCTGGGAGCCCGGGACCTTCTTCGCCTTGAAATGGCCTATCCTCTGTATGGTCAGGAGCTGACTCCCGAAAAGACGGCCTTCGATGCCGGCCTGGACTTTGCCGTCAACCTCCGGAAGGCTTCATTTCTCGGGAAAGAACAAATGCTCGAAAAAAGGGAAGATCCGGAAAGGGAACGTCTGACGGGCTTTGTTCTGACAGAGAGAGGAATCCCTCGGACCCACTGTCCGGTCATCGATCCCTCGACAGGTCGCCAGGTAGGAGAGGTGACCTCCGGAGGGCATTCACCGCGTGTTGGTGGAGGCTTTGGACTAGCCTATATCGATCCTTCGTTTTTCAATGAATTTATGAAAGGCAAGGAGGCCGGAATCGAGATCCACGGAAAGATTCACCGGGCACGCTTCAGCTCCCGACCATTTGTGCCCGGAGGGCTGACCAAAAAATAGGGCGGCATCGGTGGGGTGGGAATTTTGTTCAACGATTTAGCAATCAAGGAGTGAGAAGGTGAGTTCAGAGCGGCGTTATACCCCGACCCATGAGTGGATCCAGTCCCTGGGGAATCCTTCCCTGATGCGTATCGGCATTACGGATTTTGCACAGAAGGAAATTACTGATGTGGTCTTCGTGGAGCTTCCGAAGATCGGCAAGAAGGTCCCACAAGGGGCCGAGGCGGCGATCATCGAATCAGTGAAGGCGGCCTTTTCGATCTATGCTCCGATGGGAGGAGAGGTCGTGGCGGTGAACAGCGCCATCGAGTCCAATCCTGCCCTGGTCAACTCAGATCCTTATGGGGCCGGCTGGATCTTTGAACTTCGCGTGGATGATCCGGCGCAATGGAACTCCCTCCTTGACGAGAAAGGTTACCAGGCCCTTCTGGTTTCCGGGACCGGGGGGGGGCACTGAGGCGATGGCCGATTTTATTCCCCATACCGCGGCAGAGACTCGAGAAATGCTTGACCTTCTTGGCTTGGAAGGTCTCGACGACCTGTTGTCCGTCTATGCCCAGTCGATGCCAGCCTCCGGTTTGCCGGATCTTTCCCGGCTGGGTGAGGGGTGTGACGAACGCACCCTCCTGGAATGGTTTTCGTCCCGGGCAAAACGGAACCTCCACGCCGGTCGGGCGGTTGTCTTTCGAGGAGCAGGGTCTTACGACCACTTCATCCCCGCGGCGGTTTCCGCGCTGATCGGAAGAGGCGAGTTCCTGACCTCCTACACGCCCTATCAGCCCGAGGCCTCCCAAGGTCTTCTTCAGGCTATTTTTGAATTTCAGACCGCCATCGCCAGACTCTACGGCATGGACCTTGCCAACGCCTCCCTTTACGATGGAGCGACGGCCTTGGCCGAGGCCGTTCTCGTGGCCATCAGGGAAACAGAGCGCACGGTTGTTCTCCTCTCTGAAGGAATCGATCCGGGATGCCGGGCCGTCGTTTCGACCTATCTCGAGGGAATGTCGGTGCGGGTGAGGACAGTGCCGCTCGAGTCAGGACGCACGCTTCCCGCTTCCATAGCCGAAAACCTTGGTCCGGATGTCGCCTGCTTTGTCGGAGCCACCCCGACATTTCTGGGAACTGTCGACCGCTTTGATGGGGTGGCCGACCTTCTTCATGGGGCCGGATCTCTCTTCATCATCCACGCCAATCCGCACACCCTGGCCCTCCTGCGATCTCCCGGAGAATGGGGAGCGGATCTGGCCACGGGAGAAGGGCAGCCATTGGGCCTTCCCCTCTCTTCGGGCGGACCTTACCTCGGGCTTCTCACGGCCCGCAAAAAATTTGTCCGCCGCATTCCCGGCCGGCTGGCCGGATTGACCAAGGACCGTGAAGGACGACCGTGCTTTGTCCTGACGCTCCAGGCCCGTGAGCAACATATCCGGC
>JAKAWK010000150.1 GCA_021827365.1 Nitrospirota bacterium | reverse complement strand
CTGTCTCCGAAAGGACCGCTTCGGGGTATCCCCCGAAATTCAGATAATGGCAGAACTCCCTGTTCAGTTCGTCGATATTCGCGGTGGACCTTCCTGAATCCTGGACAAGCTCCTCTTTTCGGGATAGGAAATCGAGGTATTCCGAAAATGTCAGCGGAGGGAGGAGAAAATCTGTAAATCGCCCTGCCCCAGATTCCCGGCTCTTGAGTTTCAGTGCGGCAGCGGCCGAGCCCGGTGACCACAAAATGGCAGGCCGGATAGGAATCCACCAGGGATTTCAGATGGATTTCCCAGTCCCGCAAGTATTGCACCTCGTCGAAGAAAACATAAAGGGGGGCTTCTCTTTTGTGAGCGAACCGACTTTGGAACATTCCCAAAATTTTTTCGAGAGGCATTTTGCTGTATACGGGGGTTTCGAGAGAGGCATAAAGCACGGATGTGCCAGATATTCCGGAATCCAGAAGAGACTGGATCATTTGGTAAACCAGGACAGTCTTTCCAACTCTCCGGGGACCCATAAGGACGACCGCGCGATTGACCTTCCGGTTTATTCACAAAAAAACTGGGGAAGCCCAAGGAGATCAAAAATTTAAAATCCAGAATATCCTTTTGTCGAGACATCTTGAAAAATTTCTGTCATGCCCATGTAAAAAATGCTGACAGATCGGGGTTTTTCAAAAGTCCTCATTCGCAAGTCCCCCCGACCAAAGTCGGAGACCATTTCTTTGACTTTCTTGTTTTAAAAATCCTCTCCCTTCAATATCTAAAAGACCTTCCTCAGAAAATTAACCTCTATCTGCCGATCTTTGGCATGACAAATGCAACTCTCTTCCCGGAATCTGACAGAACTCTTACTTTTTTTCGTTTTGCATACAGGAGTTTTTCGGCCTCCGGTCCGGGGGCTGTTCCAGTCAAGGAGTAACGACCATGAATAATGCCCCTTCCATCCGCTGCCTCTCTCCCGAGCCCGGAGCCACCTTCGAGAGCTTCTTTCTCGGGGCGCTCTCCGAGGTGGGATCGATAAATTTGGTCTTCGCCCTGTCATCCGATCCGGCTTCGGCCGAAATGCTGGAGAGCATCCGGAAGATCACGAGCGGCCTTCTTGTCATTAACGCCGTCTACTACGAGTCGGAATGCCTGCGCTTTTTAGGTGAGGAGGAGTCGCAGGTCTTTCACAGGAAATGGGGTCTTCCGGTGAAATGGCTCCGGATGGGCGGGCTCCGGAACGGGTCGTGGAGAGCCTTTGGTCATCCTGTCCCTCCCTACCTTCTCAAACCCCTTCTGATGTCGCACAATATGACCCATCTCATCGCAACTGACCCCCGGGTCTTCGACTGGGCCGCCATGGCTCCGGTCGAACCGGACTTTCCGGGTCCCGAAGCCTCATTTCCAGCCATGGTCCACGCCGTCTAGGATCCGGCTTAAACCAAGCATCACCACAGACAAGGGGAAGGCATGTCCATTCTCGTGACGGGAGGGGCGGGCTTCATCGGAAGCCACATCGCCCGGGCCCTGGTTGCACAGGGCAAGAGCGTCCGGATCTTCGACAATTTTTCGACCGGAAAAGAGGAGAACCTCGACGACCTGGCCGGCCGGGTGGAGGTGATCCGGGGGGATCTCCGGGACATGAAGATTCTGGAGAGCGCCCTCATGGGGGTGACCCACGTCTACCACGAGGCGGCGGTGGGCTCCGTTCCCCGCTCGATCGCCGATCCCTTCGAAACCCAGACCGCGAATGTAAACGGCACCCTGAACCTCCTGTGGAAGGCCCGGGAGGCGGGGGTCCGGCGGGTGGTCATCGCCGGCTCCTCCTCGGTCTACGGGGACACTCCCGGCATGCCGAGAGTCGAGACGCTGATGCCCTCCCCCCTTTCTCCCTACGCCTTAAGCAAGCTCTCCCAGGAGTTGTTCGGACGGATCTTCACCAAGACATATGGACTCGAGACGGTGACGCTCCGGTACTTCAACATCTTCGGGCCCTACCAGGACCCGGACTCCGAATACGCCGCGGTCATCCCCCGGTTCATTCGCGCGATCCTGTCGGGTGAGCCGGTCACGATCAACGGCACGGGGACGCAGTCCCGGGACTTCACCTTCGTCGGAAACGCGGTCATGGCCAATCTGTTGGCCATGGAGACGACCTCCGGGGTCGGCGAGGCCATAAATGTCGGGTGCGGGGCAAGCTTTAGCATCCTCGATCTGGTGAAGAACCTCTCCGAGATCCTGGGCATTTCGCCCAATATCCGGTTTGGTCCTCCCCGGGCGGGGGATCCGCAAGCCTCCCAGGCCGACATTTCCAAGGCGAAGTCCCTGTTGGGCTTCGAGCCTAAGGTCTACTTCCGGGAGGGACTCGAGCGGACAGCCGAATGGTTCCTGTCACGGTGGGGACGGACGGGCTAAAGAAGCCGGGGATCGCTTCTCCCAAGCCGGGAAGGAGGAGGGCAGGGGAGAGCCGGTGCTAGAGGCTGTCCAGGGCGTACTTCTTCATGAGGTTGTAAACGGAGGGACGGGAGATGCCGAGCTCCTCGGCGACCTTTCCCACATTGCTGCCGTTTCTTGAGAGACAGGCATAGAGGACCTCCCGCTCGTGGCGCTCCCGCCGTTCCCGGAGCGTTCCGCCTCCCCGCCGGTCGGAGGACAGGCCCACACCCAGATCCTCGGGAAGAATCTCGATGTGGCGGGAGACCACCACCGAGCGGTGGACGGCATTCGAGAGCTCCCGGACATTTCCAACCCAGGGATGGGTCAAGATCAGCCGTTCGGCCGCCGGGGAGAAGTCCTTCGTGATAAGACCCATGCACCGGGAAATCTTCCGGGACAAAAATCGGGCCAGGGGAAGGATGTCTTCGGTCCGCTCCCGGAGCGGCGGAATGGAGACGGCGACCCCCTCGAGCCGGTAGTAGAGATCCTGCCGGAATCGGCCCTCCCGGACCTCACGCTTCAGATCCTTGTTGGAGGCCGCCACGATCCGGCAGGAGAGGGGGATCTCCTCGTGGGAGCCGACCCGGGAGAAGGCCCTCTCCTGGAGAACCCGAAGAAGCTTC
>JAKAWK010000149.1 GCA_021827365.1 Nitrospirota bacterium | reverse complement strand
TTCTCCGGCCGCCTCGCGCATCATTCCGATGATGGTCTGGGCGAGCCCCTCGGCCTCCTTCAGGACCACATTTCCGACAAAGCCGTCACAGACCACCACATCCGCCTCCCCGGAAAAGATGTCCCGGGATTCGATGGGACCGGAAAACCACGGGACGCGGCTTTCGCGCAGGCTTTCAATGGTCCTCTGGACCAGCTCGTTGCCCTTGGTCTCCTCCTCTCCGTTCGAGAGAACGAAGACCCGGGGATCCTTTTTCGAAAAGAGATGGCGGGCCAGGACCCGCCCCATGTGGGCAAAGGAAACAAGGTGGGAGGGTTTGCAATCGACGTTGGCTCCCCCGTCCACGAGGATGAAATGGCCGGTCAGGGAGGGAAGGATGGTTCCTATCGCCGGTCGCTCGACTCCGTCGAGCCGGCCCAGAATCCACATGGCCGAGGCAAGGGAGGCTCCGGAGTGGCCGGCGGAAACGACGCCGTCCACCTCTTTGCGCTTGACGAGTTCGGTCGCCATCCAGACGGTGGAACCCCGGCGTCGTCTCACATCGGAGGCCTTTTCCGTCATGGCAATGACATCCTTCGAGTCAACAATCTCAAAGGGAGCCTTGAGACAAAGGGCCCGGATCCTTTCTTCAAGGATCTTTCGGTCTCCGACCAGAACAGGATGTGTTCCGAAGGTTCGGTAGGCCAGGTCTGCGCCGGAAATCAGCGGATCAGGACCGAAGTCCCCTCCCATGGCGTCCAGTGCGATTTTCATGGCCGAAGTCGGTCTTTTCCTCAGCCGTTCTTGATGCGGAGAACGGGACGCTTGTTGTAGGTCCCGCAGGAAAGGCAGGCATAGTGCGGCTGCTTTGGCTCACCGCAGGACGGGCAGGTCACGATGGCCCCCAGCGTCAGTTTCTTGTGGGTGCGGCGCTTGTCCCGTCTCGACCGGGAAATCTTTGTTTTTGGATGTGCCACGAAAGGACTCCTTCACAATTCTTATGGTTGTTGGCGGGGATTCACGGGAATCACCCGTCGAAGAGGTTTCAGACCGCCGCTGTCGACAGTCGCTACCCCTGTCATCCCTCCGGGGTACAGGAGCAGCTGCCCGTATTCCTGTTTTCCCCGCATTCGGGACAAAGTCCCTTGCAGGCTTCGTCGCAGAGAGGGTAAAAGGGAAGGTCTGTCAGGACAAGTTCCCTGACCCAGGGTCCAAGATCGACCCACCCATCCTTTCCGTATCGTTCAAGCTCGTCGGCTGTCGCGTTCTTCTCGTGAAAGAAGAGGGTCCGCTCCCCGACCTCTCCCTTGCGGACAAAGGGCTCAAGGCAGCGCACGCAAGAGAGCGGAACTTCGTAACCGACGGTCACATCGACCATCACATCGGTCCCCTCGCGACCGAGGGTTCCCGTGATCCGTCCCTTCATCGCCCGAAACTCGGCTTCCGTCTCGCTCACCAGAAAGATGTCGGGCGCCGCGGCGATCGCCTCTGACAGGGAAAGATCGAGAGCCATGGGCTCCGAAAGCCGAAGATCGGGTATTTTGTCGATATGATATTTAAGCATCACAAAACGGTTATTTTATCGGTCGAGGATCAATGTGTCAACCATTGATCCGGGTCGTCCGAGAAAGTCCCCGATCCATTCAGGAAGGCCCGAGACCGGGAGAAGGTGACGCTCGCCCGTTTTCCGGACCTTGAGCTCCACGCGGTCCTCCCGAAGATTTCTCTCCCCAAGGATGACCTGAAGGGGAAACCCGCAAAGATCGGCGTCGGCAAATTTCACTCCGGGACGCGCCTCCCTGTCATCGATCAACACCTCTCCGGGAAATCGTTCCTCGATGATGGCCGCAATCCTTTCGCCCCTGGCCGTCATCTCCTGATCTTTTCCTCCGAGGGGCAGAACGCAGACGGCCCATGGCGCCATGGCCAAGGGCCAGATGATCCCGCCGTCATCGTGGGATTGCTCGATGGCCGCGGCGAGAAGGCGGCTCACCCCGATCCCGTAGCACCCCATGTGGAAGAGGGTCTCCCGTCCATCCGGGTCTAGGAATCCCGCCTCCATCGGCTGGCTGTAGCGCTGCCCAAGATCGAAGACGTGACCAACCTCGATGGCCGTTGTCCGTTCGAGACGTTCCTGGCAGAGGGGACAACGGGTGGCCTCTCCCGCAAGTTCGATGTTCGAGGCCCAGGAGCAGGAGGGGCAGAAGACTACGGTATCCTCCCCCGAGGGGGCCAGGACCATGAACTCGTGAGAAGAAGACCCTCCGATCATCCCCGTGTCCGCTTCCACCATCCGAACAGAGAGGCCTAGCCTCGAGAAAATCCGGAAATATGCCTCCTGCATCTCACGGTAGCAGGCGGCCCCTTCCTCACCGGACCGGGCAAAGGAATAGGCGTCCTTCATCACGAACTCGCGTCCGCGCATGAGACCGAATCGGGGGCGCATTTCATCCCGGAACTTGGTCTGGATCTGGTAGAGGGTCACGGGTAGCTGACGATAGCTCCGGAGGAGTCCCCTGGCGAGGTCGGTCACGACCTCCTCGTGGGTGGGACCCAGGGCAAAGGACCGGTCATGGCGGTCCTGGATCCGGAAGAGTTCCTTTCCATACTTGTCCCACCGGTCAGTCGCCTGCCAGAGCTCGGCCGGCTGAAGGGCCGGCATCAGGACCTCGAAGGCTCCCGCCCGGTCCATTTCCTCCCGGATGATCGACTCTATCCTTCTGAGGACCCGGGCCCCCAGGGGGAGGAAATCATACAGCCCCCCCGCCACCTTCTTGACATAGCTTCCCCGGAGCATCAGCCGGTGGCTGACCACCTCCGCCTCTGCCGGCTCTTCGTGAAAGGTCACATAGGGAAGGCGGGTTGTTCTCACAAGTTTTCCGCCGACAGGGCCCGTCCGGAAGCCATGGGCAAATCGACACGATGGCCGTCTTCGGTCCGAAGAGAGGTCAGGCCGGCCGCGCGCATCATTTCGACCTTTTTCTCGACCTGGGCGATCAGAAGCTCCTCGAGATCCCCGGAGGGAATCTTCTTCACCACCTCTCCGTTTTCAAAAAAGATGCCGACTCCCTGTCCTCCGGCGATTCCCAGATCCGCCTCCTTGCCCTCTCCGATT
>JAKAWK010000048.1 GCA_021827365.1 Nitrospirota bacterium | reverse complement strand
AGAGCGTCTGGGTCGCCAGTACATGCTCCACCTCCGAGGTCCCGATGCCGAAGGCCAGGGCGCCGAAGGCTCCATGGGTGGCCGTGTGGCTGTCCCCGCAGACGATGGTGAGGCCCGGAAGGGTGATCCCCTGCTCGGGAGCGATCACGTGGACGATCCCCTGGCGCGGATCGTTCATGGAAAAATAGGTGACTCCGAAGTCGCGGGCATTCTTTTCGAGGGTGTTGACCTGGAGGGCGCTCACCGGATCAGTGATCCCGTGGGACCGGTCGGTCGTCGGAACGTTGTGGTCGGGGACGGCGAAGGTGAGGTCCGGCCGCCGGACCTTCCGGCCGGCCAACCTGAGCCCCTCGAAGGCCTGGGGGCTCGTGACCTCGTGGACGAGCTGCCGGTCGATGTAAAGGAGGACCGTTCCCTGGTCTTCGGAGACCACATGGTCGTCCCATATCTTTTCAATGATCGTTCTTGGCATGGTGTTCTCCTGTGGCAAGAGGACGGGGCGATGAAAGGTCTTATCCGAACATTGTAGCAGATCTTGGAGGTGTTCTCTCCCGGAGGGAGAGTCCTTCCCTGTGTCTTGTCTTTCCTCCTGAAAGTGTAGAGAATGGAATTCAATAAGTAAATTGAAATATTATTAGTAAACAGATAGGAAAAAATGATCAGATATGATCTCGATCTCGAATATCTGAAAACCTTTCAGGCGGTGGCGGATTTCGGAAGCATGCACCGGGCCGCCGAGGAGCGCCACATGACCCAGCCGGCTGTGACGCGCCAGATGGGAATTCTCGCCCGGGAGGTCGGCGTTCCCCTCTTCCGCCGGTTTGGCCGGGGGATCCGGCTCACGGCGGCGGGGGAGGTCCTTTTGAAGGAGTCCCGGGACATCTTTCGCCAAGTCGAGGAGGGGCTTGGCCGCGTCCGGGAGATTGGCGAGAGGGACCTAACGAGACTAAAACTTGGAAGCAGCCACTATGTGGCCGCCAATGCCCTGGCGGCACCGGTCCGGGCCTTCAGGAAGGAATGTCCGGAGGTGAGGATCGAATTCGTGTGCGGCTCCTCCGAGGCCATGGCCGACAAGGTCCGCTCCGGAGACCTCGACCTGGCGGTCGCCACCCTTCCGGCCCGGTCGGAGGGTCTCAGGCGCATCCGCCTCTGGACGGACACCTTTGCGGCCGCACTCTCCACGGAGACTCCTCTCGCCAAAAAGGAGAGGATCACCCTCGAGGAGCTCTCCGGGGAGCCGATGCTCCTTCCCCCCTCACGGTCTACGACCCGTCTCCTGATCGACCGGGCCTTCCGGAAAAGGCGCCTTTATCCGGTCCAGGTGACGGAACTCGAGACACTCGAGGAAATCGCGGCGGCTGTGGCGATGACCTTCGGGGCGGCCATTCTCCCGGTCCGCCTCTTCTCCCTGCCCTCCCTTCACGCCTCCCATATCGCGGTGCGTCCGATCGAAGGGTTCGACCAGACACGGGACCTGGGGGTCCTTGTCAGAAAGGGAAAGACATTGCGACCCCAGGAGAGAGCGTTGGTGACGATTCTTGAAAGGATGCGCGAAGAGGTGGGTGCGGGAAGCCCTCCGGAAGAGTGAAAAGCCCAGTCCGGCCATTCCGGGAGCAAATGAACGAGGGACCTCTCAGAAAGAAGAAAGGAACCGCGGGCTTGTTTTATGGGTGGCCCGGTGCTCCGGGACCTCCTTCGGGGAGTATCCGGCCCGGAATGAGACCTTCTGCCATGATAAAGTGACTGCTCCCCGGCGTAAACGCCGGAGCTTCCGGGGGCTAACCCCGAGACTCCAGCCCGAGTCTCAAAATATTGAGAGAGGCGTTATGATCCCGGTCCTTTTCCATCCCGCAGCACGGACAGGAATACAGTCGTTCCGACAGAGGCATTTTCTGCCGATGTCCGCAGGAGGAACAAGTTTGGGACGTATAGGCCGGATTCACCCTCCTGAACTCCCGACCGGCACTCTCAGCCTTGTACGAGAGAAAGAGAAAGAATTGCGACCACGCCGCATCACGGATGCTTCGATTCAGGCATCTGTGGGAGTTCATTTCATTGATGGTGATATCTTCGACAAAAATCCGTCCGTACTGGTTGACGATCTGGCGGGAGTGCCGGTGGGCGAAATCCGTCCTTCGGAACGCTACACGTTCATGGACTTTCGCCACGATCTTTTTTACTTTTTCTCTTTGGGAAGATCCTTTCTTTTGAATCTCCAGTTTCCTTTGAGCCTGAGCGATTCTCTTGGCACTCTTTTTCAGAAACTTCGGGTTTTCGATGACCGTCCCATCCGACAGGGTCGCGAATGTCTGCACGCCTACATCGATTCCAACCGGAAGGGGATTGGAGGGAAGAATCATTTCCGGAACATTCTCGCAGGAAAATGTCGCCCACCATTTCCCGGTGGACGACCGGAGAATCGTACAGGTCTTGATCTTTCCCTCGACGGGGCGGTGAAGGACCAGGGGAACGGTCCCGATCTTCGACAAACGAAGTCTGTTTCCGGTCAGATCGCATCCGCTGTTCCATTGAGGGTAGGTGATCGAGGCGTATTGGCCTCTTCCCTTGAATCTTGGATATCCGGGATTCTCTCCCCGTTTGATTCTCCGAAAGAACGATTGAAAAGCCAGATCAATCCTCACCGCGACATTTTGGAGAGATTGCGAATAGACCGTTTCAAGGGAGGGGCGATCCTTTTTCAGGGAGGGAAGCGTTCCGATCTGGTCGTACAGCGACAGTCCGACCCCATACCACTCCCACGCATTCTTCCTGTGTTCCAGAAAATGGTTGTAGAGCCATCGGCACTCTTCCAGTTGCCGGTTCAGGAGCGTTTCCTGTTTGCGAGTCGGGTACAGCCGATACTTGAATGTGCGTTTCATATTGTGCATTGTTTCACAAGTTGCACAAATTTTCAACCCTCAAATCACGCCTTATATCCCCGGACTGAAGTCCGGGGTCTTACCGCGCTTTTGGGATAAAATAAAAAAGAGAGTATTTCTCCTTTTCAATTCCTTCGAGGTGTTAAATGAGCCGCAAGCCCCTTCGTCCTCCCCGAGGACGCGGCGCCCTGAGTCTTCCCGACAACCGCTACGAATCCCAGACCCGGGAGCGGGCGGAAGAGGCACCGGAGGAGGAAGGGAGCGTTCCCACCCAGATATTCCGGGACACCGCCCGGACGGTCTTAAATGACAACGAGTCCCCGGATGTCGGGTTTTCCCGGTCACTGAATCCCTATCGGGGATGCGAACACGGATGCATCTACTGTTTCGCCCGGCCGACCCATGCCTATCTTGGGCTCTCCCCCGGCCTCGACTTCGAAACGAAGATCTTCGTCAAGGAGGAAGCTGACCGTCTTCTTGAAGAGGAGCTTTCGAAAAAAAACTATCGATGCACGCCTGTTGCCCTGGGAATCAATACGGATGCCTACCAGCCGGTGGAGGAGCGTCTGGGGCTGACCCGGAGGATCCTTGAGGTCTTTGACCGCTTCCACCACCCGGTGACCCTGGTCACGAAGTCGTCTTTGGTGGAGCGGGACCGGGAGATCCTGTCTTCTCTCGCCAGCCGGAACCTGGTTCATGTCTATCTCTCCCTTCCCACCCTGGACGAGGGCCTCTCCCGGGGTCTTGAACCCCGGGCCACCGCCCCCTACCGCCGTCTCGAGACGATCCGGACCCTGTCCTCGGCCGGGATCCCCGTAGGGGTCCTGGTGGCTCCGGTCATTCCCGTTCTGTCCGACTTCGAACTCGAGGGGATCCTAAAGAAGGCCAGGGAGGCCGGAGCGCGTTCCGCAGGTTACGCCCTTCTGCGACTTCCGCTCGAGCTTCGGGGTTTGTTTTCCGAATGGCTCACCACCCATTATCCGGATTCGGCAAAGGCCGTTCTGAACCGCCTTCGGGCCTTTCATGGGGGGGAGCTCTACGACTCACGCTTCGGCCATCGGATGCGGGGCGAAGGGCTCTGGGCGGATCTTCTCGAACAGCGGTTCAAGTCCCAGAGCCGACGCCTGGGATTTGGGTCCATGCCCGGTCTCGATACGACCCGATTTTCCCCTCCGACGCGCCTCCCCCGATCCAGGCTTTTTCCGGACTTCGTTCCCTGACCGGGGCACATTGAAACCAGGAGAAGCCCCGGGGAGGGTCGGAAGGGATTGCAGGGTGAAATGTCAGGAAGGATTGCGGTGTCTTTCATTTGTCTTTTTTGAAAAGAGCATCAATATTGGATTCGAGCTCCGGATGCAAGTTCTCCGAAGCCAAATCGAGGCCTCCGGGCCAAATCACAGCGCCCAATTCCAGGCGAAAGTTCCTGAACTCCTTTTCACCCCTTAGGACCGAAAAGACTTCTGAATTTGAGGATTTCCAGAATTCCGACAGATCAGCTTCTCCCTTTGTGTCTTCATTGAACCGGATCCGCGGTTAAACCCAGGGCGGACCTTAAGCGCTCGAATATGCCCCCTGGAATCGGGAATAATCTCCGGCACCATTCCAAGGTTTGATGATGGGGGTGATATTCCTGTTCGGGAATGGGTTATCAGGGAAGGCAGGGGTGAGAGAAGGTCGAAAATAAGAAAGGAACCGGGACTTAACCCGAGGCTGAGACTTATCCGAAGGGATAAGGGACTTCATTTAGTTTTCGGTAATAATGGCGTCCCCAACGGGATTCGAACCCGTGTTACCGCCGTGAAAGGGCGATGTCCTAGGCCGGCTAGACGATGGGGACGCAAAAGAAGTCAGAATGCGGCAAACCTCATCATTATCCTGTACGTTCTCCTTTAAGTCAACAGGTTTTTCGGGGAAATCCGGTGCCGGCCTTTGGCCGGGAGCCGGTCCGCTCCCGGAGGCTAAAGGAGCGGGAGCCGGTCCCGGGGGGTTTGGGAGAGGGGGAGGTAGCTCTTATCCTTGGCCGAGACAAGCGCCTCCCGAATCGGCCACTCTATGGCAATTTCAGGGTCGTTCCAGAGAATTCCCCCTTCATCCTCCGGATCGTAGAAGTCCGTGCACTTGTAAAGAAAGTCGGCCTGATCGGAGATCACCTGAAATCCGTGGGCGAATCCCTCGGGAATGTACATCATCAGGTTGTTTCCCTCCGACAGGATCGTTCCGAACCAGCGACCGAAGGTGGGAGAGGCGGTCCGGAGGTCCACCGCCACATCGAAGACAGATCCTGTTACGACCCGGACAAGTTTCCCTTGCCCATGACGCCGCTGAAAATGGAGTCCACGGGTCACGCCGCGGGAGGAGCGGGAGTGGTTGTCCTGGACGAAGAGCTGGGGAAGCCCCAGACGCTCGAAGGTCTTGGCGTGGAAACTCTCCAGGAAGAATCCCCGGCTGTCTCCGTGGACCCGGGGCGAAAGGAGGCGGACCCCCGGCAGGGGGGTCTCCTTTATGTCCATTCTCCGTCCTCGAGGGCAACCATCTCGCGGAGATAGGTTCCGTAGCCGTTCTTGAGGGATGCGGCCATCGACAGGACCGCCTCTTTTCCGATGTAGCCCATCCGGAAGGCGATCTCCTCCGGGCAGGCAACCTTGATCCCCTGGCGGCGTTCGATGACCTCCATGAAGATGGAGGCTTCAAGCAAAGATTCGTGGGTTCCCGTGTCGAACCAGGCCGTTCCCCGTCCCAGCTTCTCCACCGTCAGAAGGTTGTCCTTGAGGTAGAGGCGATTGAGATCGGTGATCTCGAGCTCTCCCCGGGAGGAGGGGGCGAGGGACCTTGCCCGATCCACGACGGTCTTGTCGTAGAAGTAGATTCCCGGAACGGCGTAGCGGGAGGGAGGCTTTGGCGGTTTTTCGACGATCTCCCGCACACGGCCATGGTCGTCGAAGGCCAGCACCCCGTAACGTTCCGGATCCCGGATCACGTATCCGAAGATCAGGGCCCCTTTGGTGAGGCGGGCCGCCTTCTGGAGGGTTTCGGAGAGGCCGTGGCCATAGAAGATATTGTCTCCCAGGACCAGACAGACCGGGTGGTCGCCAATGAAGTCGCCCCCGATCAGGAAGGCCTGGGCCAGCCCTTCCGGTTTTGGCTGAACCTCGTAGGAGAGAGAGAGCCCCCACTGGGCGCCGGACCCCAGAAGCCGGCGGAAAAGAGGGGTGTCCTCCGGAGTCGAGATAACCAGGATCTCCCGGATCCCGGCCAGCATCAGGGTGGTGAGCGAGTAGTAGACCATGGGTTTGTCGTAGACCGGCATGAGCTGCTTGCTCACCGCCCGGGTGAGCGGATAGAGGCGGGTTCCCGAACCCCCTGCCAGAAGTATCCCTTTCATGGCTGTCCTCCTGCTTCCTTCCGTCGCCCTGTGCCCTGCCGGGAGCCGTCGTAGCGGCCTCTGAGCTCGGTCCACCAGTCCCGGTTCTCAAGGTACCAGAGAACGGTTTTTTCCAGGGCCTGGCTGAAGGTGTGCGCCGGCTTCCAGGAAAGCTCCGTCCTGGCCTTGGTGGCATCGATCTCGTAGCGCAGGTCGTGTCCCGGGCGGTCCGGAACCCGGGTCACAAGCCTCCCGTAAGACTCTCCCCCTGCGGCGGGATGGATCCGGTCGAGAATCTCCACGATGGCGGAGATGACCTCCCGGTTGGTCCGGGGATTGCCGGCGCCCAGGGCGTAGGTTTCTCCTGTCTTTCCTCTTTCGAAGGCCGCGATGACCCCGTCGCAGTGGTCCTCGACATAGATCCAGTCCCGGATGTTGAGGCCCTCTCCGTAGACGGGAATGGGGCGTCCTTCGAGGGCCGAGAGGATAACGGTGGGAATGAGCTTTTCCGGGAACTGGAAGGGGCCGTAGTTGTTCGAGCAGTTGGTGGTGACCAGGGGAAGGCCGTAGGTATGGACATAGGCCCGGGCGAGGTGATCCGAGGCGGCCTTGGAGGCGGCATAGGGGGAGTTGGGGGCGTACGGGGTCCGTTCGGTAAAGGGCGGGTCGGTGGGGGAGAGCGAGCCGTAGACCTCGTCGGTCGAGATGTGAAGGAACCGGAACCCCCGTCCGGCCCCCGCTCCCTTATGGTAGCGGAGCGCCTCGTCAAGAAGGACGAAGGTTCCGTTCACGTTGGTCTCGATGAAGGCTTCGGGGTTTTCGATCGACCGGTCGACGTGGCTCTCCGCGGCGAAATGAAAAAGTCCCGTGGGCTGGTATCTGGAAAAGATATCGTCCACCGCCCGGCGGTCCCGGATGTCTCCCTGAACGAAATGATGGTCGGGATCGTTCCGGAGGTCATCAAGGTTTCTAAGATTCCCCGCATAGGTCAAAAGATCGAAGGTGATGATCCGGGCCCGTCCCATGGATCGGATCATCCGGACAAAGTTCGATCCGATGAAGCCCGCGCCCCCGGTGACGATCCAGCAATCCCGTGTCTCACCCAGTCCTTGCTTCACGTGTTCTCCTCACATTGGTGCAAAAGATCACCCGTCATTTCATGGCCCCATGATAGCTGATCCGGAGGAGGATGAACAGGTTCTTGGGCCATGCCCGTGTGAATCTTCCGCGAAAGCCCGGGAGGGCGGGGACTTGGAGGGGAGCCCGGGAACGGGTATGATCGGGGGTAGCCAGGAAGGATTAACGCGAGGAAAAAGAGGGCGTCATGAGCGAGAAGGAACGGGAGTTGCGGTCATCGGGGGATCATGAGGGGGGATATGTGGAGTGGTTCCGGGAGGCCTCTCCCTACATCCACCGCTTCCGGGGGGAGACCTTTATCCTCGTCCTGGAGGGGGCCCTCCTTCAGGAGGGCCGGATGCCGGCCCTGGCCCACGACATCGCCCTTCTTTCAAGTTTCGGGATCCGGCTGGTCCTGGTCTTCGGAGCCTCCCCCCAGATCGACGCCACCTTCCTCACCCATGCATTACCGACAACGCGGAGCGGAGGGCGCCGGATCACCCCGCCGGAGGCCCTGGGGCCTCTCATGGAATCTGTGGGACGGATCCGGTTCGAGATCGAGGCCGCCCTCTCCCAGGGGACCGATGGCACTCCCATGGCCGGGGCCCGGCTTCGGGCGGTCTCGGGAAACTTTGTCATCGGGCGACCCCTGGGGGTGATCGACGGGGTGGACTATCTCTACACCGGTACGGTGCGTCGGATCGAGTCCGAGGGGATCCGCCACCATCTGGACCAGGGGGATGTGGTCCTTCTCCCCCCGATGGGCTTTTCCCCGACCGGAGAGATCTTCAACATCCTCTCCTTCGAAGTGGCCTCCCGGGCAGCGGTGGCCCTGGGGGCCTCGAAGATCCTGCTCTTGGGAAAGTCTCCCGAACTCAGAAACGAAAGGGGAGAGGCCCTGCGTCAGATGGTTCTCTCCGAGGCCAAATTGCGGGATCAACCCGCATCTCGTCCCCTCGCCGTCCTCTTTGAGGCCCTGGAGCAGGGGGTCCCCCGTCTTCACCTTCTCGACGGAAGCCAGGACGGAGCGATTCTTTTGGAACTCTTCACCCGAGACGGGATCGGGACCCTCATCTCCCGGGATCCCTTCGAGCATATCCGGAAGGCGACCCTCGATGACCTTGTGGACATCCTTGCCATCATCCGGCCGCTCGAGGCCAAGGGAGTCCTGGTCAGGCGCCCCCGGGAGCGGATCGAGATGGAGCTTGAACACTTCATCGTGACCTGCCGGGACCGGACGGTGATCGGCTGTGTCGAGCTGATCCCCTCTCCGGAGTCGTCCATGGCCGAGATGGCCTGTCTTGCCATCCTTCCCGAATATCAGGGGGAGGGACGGGGGGAGCAGCTTCTGGCCTTCTGCCGCTCCGAAGCGAAAAGACGGGGGCTCTCAAGAATCTTTGTCCTGACGACCCAGTCCTCCCGCTGGTTCATGGAGCGGGGCTTTGTAAAAACGGGTCCCGAGATCCTGCCAAAGGAACGGAGGACCCCCTACGACCCGGACCGGAAAAGCCAGGTGCTGCTAACAGAAATCTGACCATGCCCCTGGTTCAACACAATCTCCCATCGTGTCCTATTTTTTCAGGAAGGTCCGCTCGTAAGAGAGGACGTCCCGGGTTTCCTGGGGATCGATGACATCCCAGAAGGCGGGCATGATCTTTCTTCCCCGCCGGATGACGTGGATGAAAAAGGCCTCATCCCCCATCTTCCAGGTCTTGGGGTCGGTGAAGTTCGCCGGTTTTTCCATGAGGGCGGGGGCGGCGATCCCGTTTCCGTCTCCCTTGACTCCATGGCATTGGATGCAGAGCCCCCGAAAGATTTTCTTTCCACGGACAGGATCGCCGGGTGACCCAAAGGCCACTCCCCACTCGGAAAAAATCAGAGCCCCTCCCAGAACAGCCCCGATCAAGACGACAAATCCCGTTCTTTTCATCGTGTCTTTAAAAAAGGTCAATTCTGTTCTCCTTTTCAAAGGTCTTTTCTTGGGAAAAGACGGGGTAAATGTATCTCCTTGGATTCATATAGGGGTAAAGGTAAAAAAACAGAACAAGAAAAACCTGTCTATTAAAGCATGAAATGACGCTGTCAGGAAGATGATTTTAAGGATGTTTGTCGATGAAAGTCCGGTCTTTCGATGGGCTTAAAACATCGATGCAAAGTCAGGAGGCTTTTAAACCCCCTGGTCCAATATGTCAGGATAAAACCTGACGTCGGGGGGATCGATTCTTTAGGGGTCCGGAAAAGGATTTTTACGCCTGCAAAATCTCGGGCCTTATACCAAAAGAGTCCTGCGCTTGCAGGACCAGGATCCTGTCGAACATCCATTATTCCTGATGGGACTCATCGAAAAACGCCCTTTTTGGCAGGAATTCTCAAAATATGAGAGATGTTCAAACCGAATGATATTCGGGGATCGGGGGGATAAAAAAATGAAATAAAAAGGGGGAGACAGAAGTCTCCCCCTTTGAAACTGACTCCATCAACTCCTAGTAGGCAAAGTCGAGACCCACGGCAAAGTTGTTGGAGGAAACATTCCCGAAGAATCCGGGTTGGTTGACCGAACCAGCAACGCCATTGCCAGCCGCAAATTGACTCAAAGATCCTGCAACACCGTCGTTGACGATGTATTGCCAGGTGGCAAAGAGCGAGATGTCCGCCCGGTCAGATCCCCAGAGCCAATAACGGTCCAGAAGGGCAAAAGAGAGGACGTCATTGAAGTTTCCGGGAATATTCGCATAGGGCTGCTGCATCATGTCGAGCTGGTTGTAGATCAGTTCGAACAGATTGGAGTTGGTTCCGCTTTGGGCAAAGAATCCGCCGAAGGTGGGCTGCCAACTGACATCAATATACCAGACCATGTATTCGACTCCGCCAGTCTGAGAACCGAGACCACCAAAGGGCGTGGCAATCAGGGACGACGGGTCGTTGACGATTTCCCAGGCGCCATCGATATTCAAGCCGCCGTTGGGAATCGGATTTGTGGCGATATCAACCCCTTCGCGACTGTAGACTGCATTGGGATTGGCTCCTTGTCCGTTCGTTCCCATGGAGATGGGATTGGCCATTCCCACGAGGGCGAAGGCACCGATCTGCTCTCCGTTGGTCCGGCCCCAGCCTCCGAAGGATTGGGAGATTCGGCCGTAAAAGCTGAATCCATTGTTGAGAAGCGGTGAACCACCAACACTAGTTGTTCCAGCAAGATTAGTTAAAGTTGTAAATGATCCCGGCACTCCATCGCCCGGTCCGGATCCGTACAGACCCTGGTTGGGGATGAAGTCAACGTTCACCCGGGTTTCGCAGGGATCCAGGGAGAAGGCGGACTGCGTCATACAGCTGGACGGGCTGCCAATGTGATATCCAAAATACCGAAGCTCGGTCCAGTCGTTATTGAACATTTGACCGTCGGCATCGACATAGAGCCCGCCCGGTCCGACGAAGGACGCGCCTCCGGCGGCTCCGGCATTGTTGGCCACCTCAGGAATACCGGGCTGGTAGTCATACATGGTAAAGGGGGATCCTTGACCAATCATGAGGGCCCGCTGGTTGGATTCCAGATGGTCCGCCGAGGCCTTTCCGACATAGAGGTTGGCCCAGGTGGTTCCGAAGAGGTCATCGAACCTGACCCACAGCTTGACGATCCCGAAGCCAGGGCCCGCCGATCCTCCGGCCGCACCGCCTCCGGGCTGGACCCAGAAGGAGATCCAGTTGTTAATCAAACCTCCGGATTCGATGTCCCACACCGTGTTGGCGCCGGCTCCGGAATTCCACCCGCCATTTCCGGTGATCGAATTGGGAACGGTAACAGTATTGCCAGCTATATTGGTAAAAGTATTATTATTATTAGTGGACATATTCACACCGTTCACCGCCGAGCCTCCATAGGCCATCTCCATATGGAAGCCGATCGGGAAGTAGTTCTGGTTGCCCGGCTTCTCGAACATCATGTCGAGGCCGTTGGCCTTTCCGGTGGAGCTCATCATGAATCCCCGGTCCTTGAAGAAGTGGCCGGTGTCAGCGAGTCTGGGCCACTGGATGTGGCAGAAGGAGCAGGGGAAGTTGTACTTTCTCGCAAAGCCCGGATAGGCGTGGGCGGATTTCGGCATGAAGAAGACCGCAACCGACGCCAGGGCAAAGAGCGAGACGAACATCATGAGTGTTCTTCTCATCACTTCGGTCCTTTCGTTAAATGAAAAAACCTGGCGGAGGGCAAATCTGCCCTCCGGAAATCCCGAAATTCATAACGAATAATAGAAAAAAACAAACTAATTTCACCCGCCCAAAACTCCAAAAACTCCCCGCACTTCTTTTCCGGACGGGAAATACCCTTGGCCGGACGCGGGTGCAGTAGTCTGGGAGTCATATTTGGATGCGGGATCAGTGGGGATTGTAATCCCATGTTTCAGAACCGTCAAGAGTCCTTTACGAAAAAATCACATAATTTTCAAAATTCGTTTCTGGGGACAAGGAGCCCAGACATCCTCGGGAAGAGAAAATGGCTACAGACTAAGGAGCAGGATGGTGCGCCTGGCAGGAATCGAACCTGCGACCTGCGGATTCGAAGTCCGACGCTCTATCCTACTGAGCTACAGGCGCGTGCCTTGAGGAAAGGGATAAAAAGAGAATTGATGTTTGTCTGAAAATCCTGTAAAAACCTCGGTTCGTACCGCCCCGATCGGATCTTCTTCGGAAAACCTGATCAGTGCGGGGAGGAAGAACGGAGAGACTGCCGGCCGGAACCGCTTACGAGAGAACTTTATCGAAAGTGAGCTGTAAGTGCAAGCCTACGGTTTCCCGATATAATCGGATCAGGAGCCTGAGCAGGGATGGGAGATGAAGGAGAGAACAAAGAATGACTCAGGGGGGCACATGACCCAATAGGAGGGAAGTGTGCCAACAAAAGAAAGGCGCCTGGCAGGAGCTTTCGGGTATCAGCCACGGGAAGGGGGATATTTCTTTTCGCTTCGCCCCCTGGATTCCTTCCTCCCTTTCGACGGGCGCCTGTAGGCCCTTGAGCGGCGAAAGAGTGTTTGGGCCATCCCCGTCCGCCTCGAACCCGCCCTCGTCCGTCCTCTTTTCCCCGGGGCTTCCCAGGACTGGGCGATGGAGCTCAGACCCCAGTTCACTTCCCGGACCCTTCCCAAGGTCAGGAATTCCCGCAACCGCCGTCTCTCTTTCGAGGAGGCGGAGGCCATCATCCGCTCCACGGGGTCGCCCGTTCTCGAGAACCTTCTCCGGTTTGCGCTGGAAACGGCCATGCGCCGAAGCGAGATCACCAAAATGAGATGGACGGATGTCGATCTCTCGAAAAGGACGGTGGCTCTGGCCGACACAAAAAACGGAGAGAGTCGCGTAGTCCCCCTCTCGCGGGAGGCTGTCAGGATCCTTGAATCTCTCCCGAATGGGACGAAGGGAAGAGGGTCGGGAACATGGCTCCTGATTCCGTGACTTGGGCCTTCGGACGGGCGGTGGAGCGAGCTCGGGCGGCCTACGAGAAGGAGGCCTAGCAGGGGGAGGGGAGCCGGATCCGGGCTTTCTGATAGATGTCCGCTTCCACGATCTCCGGCATGAAGTTTGGCCCCGCCTTTTTGAGCGGGGAATGAACCCGATGACAGTGGCAAGCCTAACTGGCCACAAAACACAGAGACTCAGGCGAATGACTCCTCTCAGGGCCGAGACCATCGCAGGAGAACCCGAGCGCCCTGAATTAAGAGGGGGTGAAAAAGGGCTGCCAGCGTCCCAAAGACCCTCGGACCTCATTAATTCCGGCCCTTTCCGGAAGCCTTCCTAGGGGGCGATCATGCCGTTGTCGAGATAGGAGCGGGAGTAGAGGAAGACCGTCGTCGGGTCGGGGAGGACGACCGCCTCCTTCTTCCCCTTGTAGGTGACCCTCGAGAGAAAGTCCCGGATGACGTGGATCCGGGCATGGTCCTTGTTGTCGGCCCGGACCACGATCCAGGGGGCCAGGGCCGAATGGGTCCTGGCGAACATCTGGTTTCGGGCATTCGAGTAGTCCTCCCAGTGCTTCTGGGCCGCCATGTCGATGGGGCTGATCTTCCACTGCTTGAGCGGATCGTCGAGCCGGCTTTCGAGCCGTCTCTTCTGCTCGTCGCGGTCGATGTCGAGGTAATACTTGAAAAGCCGGATCCCCGAGCGGACGATCATCTGCTCGAAGGAGGGGACCGTCTCCATGAACTCCTCGTACTGGTCGCTGGTGCAGAAGCCCATCACCCGCTCGACCCCCGCCCGGTTGTACCAGCTCCGGTTCATGAAGACCATCTCCTGGGCGGAAGGCAGGTGGGAGACATAGCGCTGGAAGTACCATTGGGACTGTTCCCGGTCGGAGGGTTTCCCCAGCGCCACCACCCGGGTTTCCCGGGGGGAGAGGTGCTCGGTGAAATGCTTGATCGTTCCGTCCTTTCCGGCCGCGTCGCGTCCTTCGAAGATGATGAGGACCTTCTGGTTTTCCCTGATCAGGTGTTTCTGGAACTTGACGAGTTCGATCTGCACCTCCCGGAGATCCTGGTGGTACTGGACCAGTTCCGGCGTCGGTTCGGACACCTCCGTATTCTTTGGGGTCTTTGGTGTTTTCGGGTGTTTTGGGCTCATGGGGACCTCCTCGGGTTGAAGGGTGGGTCCCTTCACGTTACCAGAAATCATAAGAAGATACGACCATTTCCCCCCGAGCCCTCCCTGGTCTGTCATGGGTTTGCGATCATTCCTTGATCCCGTGGCAATCTCCTTCCGGCAAGCTGGAACCAGCGCCGGGAAAGGAGGGGAGCATCGAAGAGGGCAAAGGGGTCACAGAGGGCCGGAAAAAGCTCCTGATTCTGGGGGCAGGCGTCGGAAGCGGCCACATGCGGGCCGCCCAGGCCCTTGAGGCCGTCCTTTCGGAGCTTCCCGTCCCCCTCGATGTCCAGGTGGTCGACCTCCTGGAGAGGGGCTCCCCCCTGTACCGGCTCCTCTACCGCTCGGGCTATCTGGCTCTTGCCCGACACACTCCCCGAATTCTCGACCGGCTTTACGGAGCCACCGATCGTCTCCCTCCGGCTCTTTCCGGCCTCCTGTCGGGAGCCGACCGCCTTTTTTTCCGAACCTACCTTCGCGAACTTTTCTCCTCCCTTCCCGATCTTGTCCTCTGCACCCATTTCCTTCCGCTCGAGATCCTGGCCCCCCTGAGGGGCTTGGGGAGTCTTTCGTCCCCTCTCTGGGGTCTCGTGACCGATCTCCACCCTCACGGCATCTGGCTTTGGAAAGGGGTCGACCGTTATTTCACGGCCGACGGGGCCTCCGCCTCCCTCGTTCGAAAAAGGCTCGGAGGAACCCCCTCGTCCGCCTATGGAATTCCCGTGCATCCCGATTTCTTAAAGCCACCGGATCGCAAGGGTCTGTTGGAAAGACTGGCTCTGCCTGACCGGAAAACGGTCCTAATCCTCTCAGGGGGGGAGGGACTCGGGAATCTTCCCTCCGTCCTGGACTCCTTTTCCGGCTTTCCCGGGGAGCTCTCCCTCATCGCGATTGCCGGACGAAACGCTGGATTGCTCGGGGAGTGCCGCCGCTGGGCTAAAAATCATGAAAATCGTTGGCTTTTTGCCCGGACTTTGGGATTTGTCGAAAACATGGCCGAGTGGATGGCGGTCTCCGACGTGGTGGTTACGAAGCCCGGGGGACTCACTCTCTTCGAGTCTCTGGCGCTGGGAAAGCCTCTGGTACTTCTTCCGGCCAGGGGAGGCCAGGAGGAGGTCAACAGGCTCTGGGCGGTCTCGGCCGGGGCCGCCGTGGACTGTCCGGATCCTTCCCTGGCCGGAGCCCTCCTCCGTCGGCTTTTTTCGGACCCCGGCCGACTGTCGGGGATGGAGGAATCAGCAAGGGAAGCCGGATGTCCCGAGGCCGCCGGTCTGATTTCCCGGGAGATTGTGGAGAGCCTGTTCCCGGGTCCTGTGAACGAGAGGAGGATTTCATGACACATTACCGGTCGATCTTCATTTCCGATGTCCATCTTGGTACCCGGGACTGCCGGGCCGATCTCCTGCTGGACTTTCTCAGGGAGACGGACTGCGACACCCTCTACCTCGTGGGGGACATCCTGGACTTCTGGCAACTCAAACGAAACTGGTTCTGGCCGGAAACCCACAGCACCGTCATCCAGAAGATTCTCAGAAAATCCCGCCACGGAACCAAGGTCATCTATATTCAGGGCAACCATGATCCCGTCCATTCCTTCCTCGACAAGGTCCTGGAGCGGGGGGATGTTCACTTCGGAGATCTGGAAATCGCCCGGGAATGGATCCACGGGGGAGTGGACGGTCGAAAGTATCTCGTGATCCACGGAGATGCCTTTGATCTCTGTCTCCAGACCCTTCCCTGGCTCACCCGGGCCGGGGATTGGGGGTATTCCGTCCTCCTCCGGGTCAACCAGAT
The DNA here is from genome assembly GCA_021827365.1 of Nitrospirota bacterium. Classification (GTDB taxonomy): domain Bacteria; phylum Nitrospirota; class Leptospirillia; order Leptospirillales; family Leptospirillaceae; genus UBA4572. Next base: position 2,090 of record JAKAWK010000048.1, on the reverse strand, counting down.
TCTCTGTTTTCTCAACCGGCTTCTTGGCCGGACAAGCCGCTGGTCTCTCTCCCGTGCCGTCAAGAACCGGGTCAAGAAGGTGACCCGCTTCATCGGGGAATATGAAGGGATCCTGGCCATGGCCGCAAAAAACCGCGGGATGGACGGGGTGATCTGCGGCCACATTCATTTCCCCGCCTCCCTTGAAAGGGAGGGGGTCGTTTATCTGAACACGGGGGATTGGGTGGAACACGGCTCAGCCCTGGTCGAAACTCCCAGCGGGCGCTTTGAGATCCAGCTCTGGGGGGATCGCCGTCCCCGGGATCCGGAGATGACCGGGCCCCGGGAGCCCTCTCTTGAAGAAATCCCCGGGAGCTGACACCCGGAGATCCGGACGGGGTTTAATGTCTTGCCTGTTTTGGAAGGAGTTGACCGGTCGCCACCTCGTGGTGATCGTGCTATGATCGGGTCGAGCTGAAGTGACATGAAAGACCCCGACCAAGGACCTCCGATGCGCGTGCTTTCCGTGAATCCCGGCTCTTCCTCCCTCAAGGCGACTCTCCTCGATGGGGAGGAAATCCTCTCCGACCATGAGATCCCCCTGGAAGACTCCGTGGAGGCGGTCCAGACGGCCCTTTCGGAGCTTGACCTCTGGAGCCATGAGCGTCCGCCCGAAGCGATCGGGGTCCGGGTGGTCCACGGGGGGCGATCCTTCGGAGCGAGCGTTGTGGTCGATTCCCGGGTCATCAAAGCTTTGGCAGATCTCATTCCTCTCGCACCCCTTCATCTCCCCATCGCCATCCGGGTTCTGTCCGCCCTGACCGGAATGGGCCACGCCCTTAGGGTGGTCGCCGTCTTCGACACCCAGTTTCACCGGACCATCCCGGAGGCCGCCCGGCGCTACGCCATTCCCCCGGATTGGGAGGAAAAGGAAGGGATCGAGAAATACGGCTTTCATGGACTCTCCTATGACGACATCGTCCATCGGCTCCCCCGCCTCATGAACCGCCCGCTCCCGGAACGGCTGGTCGCTGTCCACTGGGGAAACGGGGCCTCGGCCTGCGCCATTCTCCGGGGCCGGTCCGTCGACACCTCGATGGGGCTCACCCCGCTTGACGGCCTGGTCATGGGATCCCGGCCCGGATCGATCGATCCGGGGATCGTTCCCCTGCTTCTCCGGAAGGGATACTCCCCGGAGGAGGTGGAGGAGGCCCTGAACCATCGCTCGGGACTCTTCGCCCTCACGGGAGGAATTTCGGACTTCCGCGAGATCGAGGAGCGAGTCCTAAGGGGCGACTCCCGGGCCGTTCTGGCCTTCGAAAAGGCGGTTTACTCTGTCGTCGCGACGGTCGGTGCCTATGCCGCCGTCCTGGGGGGGATCGAAGCTCTCGTCATGACGGGAGGGGTGGGGGAGCATTCGTGGCGGGCCAGAAGCGCCGTCATGGACCGGCTGGGGTTTCTCGGGGTGCGTGAGGATCTCGGCGCCAACCGCTCCGGCTCGGGAGACCGGCGGGTCTCGGGAAGGGACTCCCGGGTCGAGGTCTGGGCCCTTCATGCCAGAGAGGACCGGACAATCGCCCGGGAGACGGAACGTCTTCTGGCCGCAATGGGAAAAGAATCACCGAACCCGGGAGGTTGCAATGCTTGAGCGTTACAGGACAAGGGATCTGCCGCAGGGGCTCGAACCGCTCGTGGAGATGGCGCTCGACCTCCGCTGGACCTGGAACCATCGGGCCGACGAACTCTGGAACCAGCTCGATCCGGTTCTCTGGAAGCTCATCCGGAATCCCTGGCTCATTCTCCAGACCGTCTCGGTCGCCCACCTGAACGCCCTGGCCCAGAACGGAGAATTCCTGGCCCGGATCGCAGAGGTCCACAATCTCTGGAGCCAGGAGGATCATGCTCCCTCCTGGTATTCCCAGCACCACGGCCGATCCCCCCTTCGTACCGTCGCCTACTTCAGCATGGAGTTCGGTCTGTCCGAATCCCTTCCCATCTATGCCGGAGGGTTGGGGATCCTGGCGGGAGACCATCTGAAAAGCGCGGAGGATCTTGGCGTTCCCCTGGTGGGGGTCGGGCTCCTCTTCCAGAAGGGGTATTTCCGGCAGGTG
>JAKAWK010000047.1 GCA_021827365.1 Nitrospirota bacterium | reverse complement strand
AACCGATCCGGAATCCACCCGGGTCACGGTTCCGATCGCGGAGACGGGACAGGAGACCAGGGCCCCGAGGGCCCGATCGAAGGCGGCCCGGTCCTCCGGCTGGCGGAAGACCCGGGCCATCTCTCCCGCGTCATCGAAGGTTCCGGGAGCCATCCGCTGGCAGACGCCACAGTCGATGCATCCGGAATCGACAAAAAACTCCCCCGGAACATTGGAAGACAACCTGTTGGCGATCTTTGCCATGACAATCCTCCGAAAGCGGAACTCCCCCAAGACTCCGATGGTCTCAGATATCACCGTCGGAAACCCGGAACTCTGTCAGGGACTCTCTTGATTTTAACAGGGGTCCGGCACGGGGGAAAGGCGGCTTCCCCTCTTCCCATGGTCCCGTTTTGCGGGAAATCCGACTTTTTTCTTGTCACCGTCCTCCCGACTGTGTTATCTAACACACACTCCCTGACCCGTAACCCAAAGATCCGGAAGATCCCGACTCCCCGGAAGGCCTCGGCTGGTCCATCCTCAAGATGGCTTGCACCCTGGAAGAGTCACACCAGAAGATCCGAAGAAGGAAAGACCGTTTCTTAACTTCACAGGATTTGCCCAAGCCGTCTCACCAACGGGCTTGTGGGAGGGGGGGCTGACCATGGAGTTTTTTCCGATTGCCCTGCTGGTAATCATAGCTCCCCTCGCGGCCTCCCTGGCCGCCTTCCTCTCCGGCCCAAACCCGATCCCGCCGGGGGTCTACCGGTTTGGAACAATGTCCCATCTCCTCTCTTTTGTCGCCGCCCTGGCCCTCCTTTTCCACATGGCCGCTCCAGGGATGGCCCCCATCTCCCATCCCCTCCTCTCCTCCCCCTGGGAGGTCCTCTCGATCGGACTCTCCGTCGACAGGCTGGCCGCCGTGATGATGGTGCTGATCGCCGGGATCGGGGCCATCATCCACCTCTATTCCATCCGCTTCATGGGGGATGAAAAGGGAGCCGGAAGGTTTCACTCCCTCCTCTCACTCACCATCGCAGTCCTTCTTTTCATGGTGTCGGCGTCGAGCCTCCTGGGCCTCTTTCTCTGCTGGCAGCTTCTGAGCGCGCTTCTCGCCCTCCTGGCCTACAACCATTTTCACCGTCCCACCGCCCGGGGAGCCTTCCGGACCTTCATCATGCTCCGGGCGGGAGACCTCTTTTTTCTTTCGGGACTTCTCGTGGCCTATCATTTCTACCGGACCACCGAGTTTTCCCTTCTCTTCTCGCGAGCCCTCACCCACCCCCAGACCCTTGTCCTCTCAGTGGCCGGAAGTCCTCTCGTCCTTTCCGCAAACACCCTGATGGCCCTCCTGATTTTTGTCGGGGCCATGAGCAAGTCGGCCCAGTTTCCCCTCCACATCTGGCTTCCCGATTCCCTCTATGCCCCGACCCCGGTCCATGCCCTTCTTCATGCGGGAATCATCAACGCCGGCGGTTTTCTGCTGAACCGGCTCGCCCCCCTTTACGGGAACACTCCGGCGACACTTCACACGATCTTTGCCGTGGGCCTTCTGACAGCCATCCTGGGGGCCTGCCTGATGCTGACCCAGAACGATATCAAGAAAACCCTGGGATATTCGACCATCGGACAGATGGGATACATGATCATGGAATGCGGTCTGGGGGCCTTTTCCCTAGCCGTCTTTCACCTCATCGCCCATGGTCTCTTCAAGGCCACCATCTTTTTGAACTGCGGGAACGTCATCCACAGGGCCCGAAGGGACCCGAGGCTCCCCGAACGGACGGAGGAGGGAGAGAGGGGGGACTTTTCTCCCCTGACCTGGACCACCGGCCTTCTCACGACACTGCTCCTCCCCCTCGTCCTCCTGCTTGCGGTCCACGGCGTCCTTTCAATCCCTTCGGCCGATTCCCGGGGAGCCATCATCTTTCTATTCTTCAGCTGGATCACCTCGGCCCAGGCCATCCTGACCCTTTACCGCCTGAGAGCCCTGGGATCCTGGAAGGTCGCCGCCATCATGCTCCTGACCCTGGGGCTGGTGACCGCGACCTATCTGGTGGCGGTCGAAAGGTTTACAACCTTTCTCTATCCCGACCCGGCGGTCGCCGCCTCCTATTTCCGGGCGGGCGCCCTTCCGGATCCTCTCTTTAGCCTTCTCATCCTTTCGGCCTCCCTCTCCATCCTTCTCTACTGGATCTCGGCCCTGGGAAGAAGCCACGGGTCACCGGTCTGGATGAACAGAAGGCTAAAGGAAGGCTTCTTTCAGCTAAAGGCCCACCTCTATCTCTTCTTCCTGAACCGGCTCTATCTCGACCGCCTCCTCCGTCGCTCCGAGGGAGTCCTCCGGCGCGGAGCCCAGGCCCTTGACAGAAGTCGCCTCCTCCTGCCGGCCGGGGTTCTTGTTACGCTCCTGCCGGCCTTCGGCTCTCTTGCGTCCCTGATCCGCGTTCCCTATCAGAGTCTCCTTCTCCTCCTTCTTTGCGCCCTCGCCCTTCCCCTCGTTCCCCTTCACCCCCTCTACCGGACCCTTCTGACCCATCTTCCGGGCCTCCTTCCGGTTCTTGCGGCCCTTCTCCTTCCCGCGGGAGGTTTTATCCTGGCCTCGGACCTTCTGCCCCATCTCCCCCCGGCCCTTCTGGACACCCTCGGGCACCTGGCTCTTTTCGGAGCCTTCTACGGGGGCTTCCGGGCGACGCTCCAAAAAGAGGTCCTTCCCCTCCTGGCCGATACCAGCCTTTCCTTCTTCTCCATCCTCTGGTGGCACCTCTCCCGGGAGGGGGCGGCGACATTCTCCGATACCCTCTTTGCCGGGGGCGCGACCCTGGTGACGGCCGGAATGATCCTGGTCTGGACACGAATCCGGGCAAGATACGGAAACCTGTCCCCCGAACGGATCGGGGGCCTCGCCGAAGCCATGCCCCGGCTCTCACTTCCGGTTATTCTTCTGGCCATGGCCGGGGCGGGTCTTCCTCCCTTCGGCCTCTTCTCGGGCTTTCTCATGCTCCTTCTGGCCTCCCCCGATCCCGTTGGCCGTCCGGCTTCCGGGCTCCTGATCCTCTTCGTCTGGTTTTTGGCCTCCTGGACCATGTTCCGTCTCATGCAGCGTCTTCTTTTCGGGGAAAGGAAGGGAGAGCTTGTCGCCAGGGATCTCGCAGGGCCCGAGATCACCCCCCTTGTCCTGGTCCTCATCGCCCTTGTCGTCCTGGGGCTCATCCCCTACCTCGCCCCCTCAGGGGGAGCAACCGGCGGGGGCGTCTTCCCCGGAAAGGGAGCGGCATGAAAGCGCACCTCCCTCCTTCTTACTTTACGGAAGACCAGCGCATGGCCCTCCGGGGCAAGGTCCTTCTCGCGGGGGATATCATTGCCAAAAGCTGGCCCATGCGGACCTTTGTCCACCACAATCCCCTTCACGGCCTGGAATCCCTGCCCTTTTCCCGGGCCGTGACGGTCGCGGCCCACAGTCTGGGTGGCCGGGGGTACCTGTCGGATGAGGAGTTCCGGGAGATCTTCCGTTCGGGAAGAATCCAGCCAGCCCACCTGGACCGGGCCCTGGCACAGGTTGCCGGATCCCTCCCCCCGCTGGTCCTTCCGGAAGGGAGGACGATCACCCGTCTCGAGGTCTTCCGGGCTCAGCTCCTGGCTCCGATCTCTCCCCCCTCCCCCGTGCACATCGAGGCCGTCCTGGGCCACCACCCCGACCGGACCCTGATTCTGTCCCTGGTTTCGCATCTCTCCTCATCTCCCTGCCGGGGGGGATTACAGGAGGAGATCGCGGGGGGCTCCGGGTGCCCCGGGGATTTCACCGGGCAAGAAGAGGGAGGCTCCACCCTCTCCGACTGGTCCGACAAAAGCTTCGGAACCCGGATAACGGAGCTGATCAACGGTGAAATGATCAAGTGGTGCGAAGCCTTCCTGGACGAAAACCATGCCACCTGGTCCATGCCGGGACGGGAGCAGGGCCTTTACCGGGCCTGGAAGTCCCTTTGCTCCCGGGAATGGTCCCCGTGCGACATCAAAAACCACCGGATGCGTCTTGAGAACCTCCCCGGGGCCCCCGAAGACGCCCTACTGGAGCATCTGGCGGTTCTCGGAATCCCTGAGGAGCTTCACCAGGACTACCTCTCCCGGCACCTGGCCGCCCTTCCCGGGTGGGCGGCCTTCATCAAATGGCGGGCCGACCAGAGCGACTATCCCTTCCAGCTCTCCTATCCGGCCGACCTGGTCGAGTATCTGGCCGTGCGGCTCTGGTACGAAAGGGAGCTGGTCGCCCCCCCCGGCCGGGAAAATCCGGAAGGGGGAGAAAGGAGGAATGGTTCCCCGGAGGGAAACGACAGCCTGGAGCTTTCCCGGCTCCAAAACCCCGGAGCGAAGGACCGGACCGGACTCCTGGGCGATGGCTTAAGACTTGTCCGGCTGGCACGGGAGCTTGGGCTTTCCCCGGAGGTCCTCTCCGGCGCCGCCCCCCGTGATCTCCTGACCCTGCTTGGCTGGATGGACTCCTTCCCGGAGGAGGCCCACGGAGCGGTCTGGCTTGAGGCCTATGAAAGGGGATATCGGGAGCCGCTGCTCGCCTCTGTCAGAGGGGCTTTTTCCGAACTTCGGGAGAAAACAGGGTGCAAGGCCGGATCAGAAGCTTCCCTGGACAAGGTCCGACCCCAGGCCCAGGCCGTCTTCTGCATCGATGTCCGCTCCGAGCCCTTCCGCCGCCACCTCGAATCCTCCGGAGACTATGAAACCTTCGGCTTTGCCGGATTCTTTTCGGTCTTTGTCCGTTACCGGGCCCTGGAGAGCCGCCAGGAGACCGACCAGTTCCCCGTCATCATGAAGGCCCGGAACAACGTCCGGGAGGTCCCCAGGTCGTACCAAGGGGGACTCCTGGACCGCCATCGCTCGGGACACCGGGTTCTCCATGCGGGCCACGCGCTTCTCCACGACCTGAAGGAAAATGTAGTGACACCCTATGTCGCCGTCGAGACCCTGGGCTGGTTCTATGGGCTGCCCCTGGTGGGCAAGACCCTGTTTCCGGTCCTCCAGAGCCGCCTGGCCTCGGCAATCCGGCGCCTCTTCGTTCCCCGGGTCTCGACGACATTGACCGTGGACAAGCTGTCGCGGGAGGAGGTGAACGAGATGCTGGCAGGTGAGCAGCGGGCGGTCATCCGCCGGGCCCTGAAGGAGGAATTCGGAGAGCGTGACCTGAACCTCTCCCTTGAGCGTCTGGAATTTCTGCGTCAGCGGGCCCTCGAGATGATCACCCCCGACCAGGCCAAAGCGGTCCGCCGGGCTCTGCCTGCGGCCCTCTCTCCTTTGGAGGAGAACTCATTCGTCGGCATCCTGAGGAGCCGCTACCGGATCACCCCCGGATGGGCCTTTGCCCGGATGGAGAAGATGACCCGCATCGGATTTTCGACAAGCGAACAGATCCTGACCGTGGAGACCGCCCTCAGGATGATGGGAATGACAAGGAACTTCGCCCGCCTCGTCCTCTTTTGCGGCCATGGGAGCACCTCGGACAACAATCCCTTCGAGTCGGCCCTGGACTGCGGCGCCTGCGGAGGAAACAAGGGAGGCCCCAATTCCCGGATCCTCGCTGCCATGGCCAACCGGCCCCATGTGCGGGAGGGGCTCGAAAAACGCGGAATCACGGTTCCCGCAGACACCTTTTTCATTGCCGGAGAGCATGACACGACCACCGACACAGTAACCCTTTTCGACCTCGAGGATCTTCCCCATACCCACAACGCCGATCTTCTCAGGTTTTGCGCCGACCTGCGGGAGGCCGGCCTTCGAAATGCCCGGGAGAGAGCCTCCCGCTTCCCGGAATTTTCAGAAAACCGGTCCCCCCGCCGGCCCTTCCGTGAGGCGAGGAGGCGAAGTGCCGACTGGAGCCAGGTCCGCCCGGAGTGGGGACTGTCGGGAAATGCCTCCTTCATCATCGGCCGGCGCGACCTGACCCGAAGCCTCGATCTCGGAGGCCGGGCCTTTCTCCACTCCTACGATTACCGGGAAGACCCCTCGGGCCGTCTTCTCGAAGGGATCATGACGGGGCCCCAGGTCGTCGGGGAATGGATCAGCATGGAGCACTATTTTTCGACGGTCGACAATGAGGTATACGGAGGGGGAAGCAAGATCTACCATAACGTCGTCGGCCGTTTCGGGCTCATGACCGGACCCCAGAGCGACTTGAGGACAGGGCTTGCCAGACAGACGGTCCGGAGGGGAGACCGGCCCCACCACGAACCGATGCGCCTCCTGACCCTGATCGAAGCCCCGCCCGACCGGATCGGCGAGATCATTCTCCGTCACCTGATCCTCCAGCAATTCTACGACAACGAATGGGTTCGTCTGACCTCCATTGATCCTTTAAACGGAAACGTCCGCCTCTACCTCCCGAAGACGGGGTGGATCCCCGCGGACCCGGAAGAGCCTCCCACCCCCCCACGAGAAAGAGGAAATCCATGAACGATCTCGTCCTTCACCCCATGAAAGAGATCCGGATCATCATTCCCGGAGAGCATGCGAAGTTTGCCACCGATTTGCTTGACACCGTCAAGGCAACGGGATATACGATCATCAGTAACATCTCCGGGAAGGGCCACCACGGGTTCCATACCTCCCATGCAATGTTCAATGACATGGAAAGCCTGGTCATGATTTTCACCGTGGTTCCCCAGGAAAAGGTGAAACCTGTCCTTTCGGGATTGACCCCCCTGTTCAGCCGATACCCGGGGGTGATGTTCGTCTCCGATGTCTCGGTGAGCCGGCTTGAATACTTCTCTGATCTTCCCGGCCAGGACTTATGACAGGGGCTCTCCCCTCCGGGGGAACAGGCTAAGGATCCCTCCTTGGGAAAGGAGGGGTGTGGCAAGGACATCTCTTGATAGCGGGAGGATCGAATGGATCAGGCTTCAGTCAAGGCTCCCCTCGACGTTCCGGCGGACCGCCGGAACACCTGGACAGAAAACTATCGTCTGATGACCCGCAACACCGGGCGACTCTTCCTGATGGCGGGGGACCAGAAGGTCGAACATTTGAACGACGACTTCCATGGACACGGGATCGATCCGGAGGATGGCTCCCCGGAGCATCTCTTCCGGATCGCGGCCGCCTCCCCGGTCGGCTGTTTTGCCACCCAGCTCGGTCTGATCGCCCGGTACGGGGCGAGCTATCCCGACATCCCCTACCTGGTCAAACTCAATTCGAAAAGCCACCTGGTCAAGACCGCCCAGCGCGACCCGGTCTCCCGTCAGTGGCAAACGATGGATCAGGTGGCCGGATTCGTCCAGTCCTCGGGGCTCCGCATCGTCGGGGTGGGATATACCATCTATCCCGGAAGCGAATTCGAGCCCGAGATGCTGACCGAGGCCTCCCGCCTGATCAATGACGCCCACAGGATGGGAATGGTCGTGGTGATCTGGGCCTATCCCCGCGGAAAGGCCGTCACCCGCGAACAGGATCCCCATCTCGTGGCTGGAGCCGCCGGGGTCGCCGCCTGTCTGGGGGCCGACTTCGTCAAGGTCAATCCCCCGCTTTCCCCGGAGGGAACCCCGGACGGACACCTGCTCGCCGAAGCCGTCAAGGCCGCCGGAAGGACGGGCGTGGTCTGCGCAGGGGGCCACGAAACCACTCCGGACGCCTTTCTTTCCCGGCTTCATGAACAGATCCATGAAGGGGGAACCGTCGGATGCGCGACCGGGCGCAATGTCCACCAGCGGTCTCTGGAAGAGGCCATCAGCCTCTGCAAGGCCATCCATGCCGTGGCCATCGCCAACGAAACGCCCCGGGAGGCCCTGCGGTTTTTCCAGAAAAAACATTGAAAATCGCGAACGCAGGAAACCATGCCCTTCCCAAGACGGCCTTTTGGAGGAGGAGCCAACAGATAATGAAAGGAGACCCGCCATGAGGTCAGAGACAAAGGATCGTGGAGAATGAGGATTTTCAAGAGGACGCCGGGGTTCCCCGTGACACCTTGGATCGTCTGGGGCCTTGCCCTGGGAGTCATTCTGCTCTCCCAGAGGGCCCGGGCCTCGGATGACCTGACCGACAAGGCCCAGGCGGCGGGAGACGCCATTTCGAAATCCGTGGAGAAGGGGATCCACAAGACCGGCGATTACCTAAAGAGCGATTCCTTCCACCAGGAGATGCATCGGATCACGACCCGGGCGGGCGAGGCGATCACCAATGCCGGAAACTGGGTGGGCCGGGAACTGGACAAGATCAAGGACTCCGGTTCCACCAAAAAATAGGTCAGCCCTTCATGGACCCTTTAAGGAAGAGGGTCTCCCGATGGGACTCCGAAGGGACAGGAGCCGTGGAGGGCCAAATCCCGACGGAGTCCTCCCGGTCCTGAATCGGGAGGACCCCCCTTCCCCACCTCGGACACGAGGGGAGATCCCTTCCCCGGCCGGTCTTCGGAGTTTCTAGCTCTTCCGTCCGGAGGAGGGGTCCGGCTCGGAGCTCCCGGTTCCGAATGACCGGCCCTTTCCGTCAAGAATCTTGTGTTCGGCCAGAAACTCCCTCATCCGGAGCAGGCATGACAGGACAGTCTCCTGTTCTTCCGGCGAGAAGGAATCGAAGATCGACGACACCCGGTCCATGAAGGGGGCGCAGAGGCCTTCGAGGGACTTTTCCGCCTTGGGGGTGAGCGAGACGATCGTCACCCGGCGATCGGCCGGAAGAGGTCTCCGTTCGACCAGGCCTTCCCGCTCGAGCACGTCCACATGGGCGGTGATATTGGTGGCCGTCACCCCCAGACGGTCCTTCAGGGCGCTCATCATCATCGGGCCGAACTCGTAAAGGCTCCCCAGAAGATACATCCGCTGCGGGGTGATCCCCTCCTGCTCCATCTGGGACTCGGCCCATCGCACATAGGCCGGCCCCAGCATCCAGAAGAGTTTCATGAGCTTGATCCTGACCGGTGTGTCGCCCGACAGGTCCGGACTGCACATCCCTTTTTTTTCCTCCTCCAACCTCTGTCCCCTCCTTTCTCTTTCCTGACTCCCCTCATTCTACCATATTATTTCTATTTCAAATATTTCATTAGTTGACCATCAAGGATTGGGTTGTTTAAAATTGAGCAAACAGGAATCTGACGCTTCCGAGGGATATGGGAATGTTCCGACACGTTGTTTCGAGTTTCCGAAAGATGAGTCTTCCATGACCGGCCCGCCCCGGAAAGCGGGGACCTTTCGGCCTGCCGGACCGATTCTTGTCCTCCTTTGGCTCATCCTTTCAGGGTGCGCCGTCGGACCCGATTTCAAAAAACCGCCCGGCCCCTCCGGCCAGCAGTTCACGCGCCATCCCGTCCCGGCCTCCATCGGGGAGAAGGATGCCCGGGGAGAGGGTCGACAGATCCTGCGCGTCGACCAGGAGATCCCGGGCCAATGGTGGAGACTCTTCCATTCGGAGGCCCTAAACGGCCTGATCGAGCGGGCCCTCGTCGCGAACCCGGACCTGCGCGCGGCCGAGGCGACCCTCCTCGAGGCGATGGAAAACACCTCGGCCGGCCGGGGAGCCTTCGCCCCCTCGGCCAGCGGAACTCTCCAGACGGTCCAGCAGTATTTCAATGGGGCCACCTTCGGCCTTCCCCAGCTCTCGAGTCTCTTCACCCTCAACACAGGCTCCGTCAGCGTCACCTACCCCTTGGACCTCTTCGGGGGGATAAGGCGTCAGGTCGAGTCTTTAAAGGCCCAGGAGGACTACCAGCGCTTCGAACTCGAGGCCTCCTACCTGACCCTGACCTCCAACATCGTCCTCTCCGTGGTCCAGGAGGCCTCTCTCACGGCCCAGATCGACGCCACGAAGGCGATCATCCGGGCCCTGAAAAAGGAACGTGACAGCGTCCGGCGCCAGTTCGCCCTGGGGCTTGCCTCCCGGGCGGCGGTCCTCGTCCAGGAAACCGCTCTGGCCCAGGAACGGAGCACCCTTCCCGGGCTCATGAAACAGCGCTCCCTGGCCCGACACCAGCTCTCGGTCTATCTCGGACGTTTTCCCGGGGAGGATGTCGGGGACCGATTCAGGCTGGAGGATCTCCATCTTCCCGGGACTCTCCCGGTCAGCCTTCCCTCCCGCCTGGTCGAGCACCGCCCCGACATCCAGGCGGCCTCGGCCCAGCTCCACGCCGCCAGCGCCCAGGTCGGAGTCGCCACGGCCAACATGCTCCCCCAGATCACCCTGACCGGCCAGTACGGGAGCGAAAGCATCGCGGGATACTTTGCCCCCGGAAGCCAGTTCTGGAGCTACGGGCCCGGCCTGAATGTCCCGCTCTTCCAGGGAGGAACGCTGTTTTTCCGGAGAAAGGCCGCGATCGCCGCCCTCAAGGCCGCCCGGGCCAAATATGAAAGCACGGTCCTCGCCGCTTTCCAGAATGTGGCCGACACACTCCGGACTCTGGAGGCCGATGCCGAGACCCTGGAGGCCGAGAAGGCGGTCTTCCGGGCGGCCAGGGAGAGCTTTTCCATTTCCCGCCACCAGTTCTCGGCCGGAGCGATCGGCTACCCCACCCTCTACAACGCCGAACAGAACTACGAGCAGGCCCGCATCGCCCTGATCCAGGCCCAGGCCGCCCGCATCGCCGACACGGCCGCCCTCTTCCAGGCCCTGGGCGGAGGGTGGTGGAACATGGCTCCGGCTTCACCCAAGGGGGTGGGTCTTCAAAAGTCCGCCTCCACCCCCGTGAAAGGTTCCCATTCATGAGAGGAGCCGACAATCTTCCGCTCAAATTCTTAGGCCCCCCGGGGATCCGGCCATGATCACCTTTTTCATCCGGCGCCCCATCTTCGCCTCCTCCATCGCCATCATCATGGTGCTCACCGGGCTGATCTCCTTCCGCTTTCTTCCGGTCTCCCAGTTTCCCGACATCACCCCTCCCGAGGTGACCGTCACCGCCAACTATCCGGGTGCCAGCGCCCAGGTGGTCGCCGACACGGTGACGACCCCCCTTGAGCAGCAGATCAGCGGCGTTCCGGGGATGGCCTACATGTCCTCCGTGAGCTCAAACGACGGGAGCTCGACCATCACCATCACCTTCAAGGTCGGCTATCCCATCGACATTGCGGCAGTGGACGTCCAGAACCGGATCTCGCAGGCCACGGCCCAGCTTCCCGCCATCGTGAACCAGGGCGGGGTCGTGGTCCAGAAGCGAAACCCCAACTTCGTCCTGATCGTGAACCTCCTCTCTCCCGACGGGAGCGTCGATCCGGTGACCCTCAGCAACTACGCCTACCTCCAGCTTGTGGACCCCCTGAAGCGGCTTCCGGGGGTGAGCGATGTCCAGATTTTCGGGGAACGGCGCTACTCGATGCGGGTCTGGCTCGATCCGGACCGCCTGGCGCGCCTCGGGATCACCGCGGTGGATGTCCAGAACGCCATCGCGGAGCAGAATATCCAGGTCGCCGGAGGCAAGATCGGCGAATCCCCCGCCCCCCGGGGAACGATGTTCGAATACCAGATCAACGCCCTCGGCCGTCTTAAAACTCCCGGGGAGTTCGGAGGGATCATCCTGAAGGCCGGAACCGCCAGCAACGCGGTGGTACGCCTCAGGGACGTGGCCCGGATCGAGCTCGGGGCCCTGCAGTACACCTCCTCGGCCTCCCTCGACGAATCCCCCACGGTCGCACTCGGCATTTTCCAGATGCCCGGCTCAAATGCCCTCGATCTCGACCAAAAGGTGCGGGACAAGATGGCCGAGCTCTCCCGGCACTTTCCCAAGGGACTCACCTACACCATCAAGTACGACACGACAAAGTTCGTCTCGGCCTCCATGCGGGAGGTGGTCCTGACCCTTGGCGCGGCCCTTCTGCTCGTCTTCGGCGTCGTCTACCTCTTTCTCCAGAACTGGCGGACCATGCTGATCGCGGGGATCGCGATCCCGGTCTCCATGATCGGCACCCTCACCGTCATGAAGATGGTCGGATTTTCCCTGAACACCGTGAGCCTCTTGGGCATGGTTCTGGCGATCGGCCTCGTGGTGGACGACGCCATCGTGGTGGTCGAGAATGTCGAGCGACAGCTCGAACACGGAGCCACCTCCCTTGAGGCCGTCCAGATCGCCATGAGGGAGGTGACCGGCCCCATCATCGCAACCTCGGCCGTCCTGGGAGCGGTCTTTGTCCCGGTGGCCTTCCTTCCGGGAATCACGGGCCAGCTCTACCGGCAGTTCGCCCTGACGATCGCCATATCGGTCGGGATCTCGGCCTTCAACTCCCTCACGCTCACACCGGCCCTTTCCGCCTGGCTTCTAAAGCCCGGACAGGCCTCTTCCTTCCGGATCTTCCTCGCATTCAACCGGCTCTTCGAAGCCGCCCGGGAACGGTACCGGAGGTTTATCCGGACGATGATCCTGCACCGCGGAACGGCCCTGGGGGTCTTTCTGGCGGGGGCTCTCCTGACCTTCGGCCTTTTCGGGCGGGTCCCTAAAACCTTTCTTCCGGTCGAGGACCAGGGATACTTCTTCGTCATCGTCCAGCTTCCGGACGGGGCCTCCCTCCAGAGGACGAATGCCGTCACCCGGACCGTCCGCAAGATCCTCCTGGCCCAGCCGGGAGTCCAGGACGTGGTCTCGATCAGCGGGCTCAACTTCCTGACCTTCGCCACCCAGTCGAGCAGCGCTGCGGCCTTCGCCATTCTCAAGCCCTGGGACGAGCGGGGTCGCACACTGACCGCGACCTCCATCGTGAACGCCGTCAGGCCGAAGCTTCTGGCGATCCCGGAGGCCATTGCCCTGAGCTTCGATCCTCCCTCCATCCCGGGACTGGGATCGACCGGGGGATTCGAATTCGAGGTGGAGGATCTTACCGGTCAGGGAAGCCGGTCCCTCGACCGGGCCACCCAGGCCGTTATCGCGGAGGCGAGAAAGCAGCCGGAGATCGACGGACGCCAGGTCTTCACGACCTTCAGCACCGCCACCCCCCAGTTCAACTACGACCTGGACCGGACCCGGGCCAAGCTCCTGGGGCTGACCCTTCCCGACATCTTCAATACCCTCCAGATCTACCTGGGGTCCTTGTATGTGAACGACTTCAATCTCTATGGCCGGACCTTCCGCGTCACGATCCAGGCCGACAAGAGCCATCGGGGAGACCAGGGCTCCCTCTCCCGGTTTTACGTTAGAAACGCCACCGGGGCCATGGTCCCGCTCTCCGAGCTCGGCCGTCTCCGGCCGGTGGTGGGCCCCGAGACCATTTCCCACTACAACATTTACGGAGCGGCCAAGATCAGCGGGGGAGCCGCCCCGGGATACAGCTCCGCCGAGGCCATCGCGGCCATGGAGCGCGCCGCCGGACGGGCGCTGCCCGGAACCTTCGGCTACGAGTGGACCGGGATCACTTATCAGGAGCTGAAGGTGGGGGCCGTCCAGAAGATCACCTTCGCGGTCTCCCTGGCCTTCGTCTTTCTCTTTCTTGCCGCCCTCTACGAAAGCTGGTCCATGCCCTTCATGGTGATCCTGGCGGTGCCCCTGGCCATCTTCGGGGCCATGCTCGCCCTGTGGCTCCGGGGAAAACAGCTCGATGTCTACTCGGAAATCGGCTTTGTCATGCTGATCGGGCTCTCCGCCAAGAACGCGATCCTGATCGTCGAATTCGCGCGCCATCTGCGGGAAAAGGGAATGGGAATCGTGGAGGCGGCCATGGAGGCTGGACAATTAAGGCTCCGCCCGATCCTCATGACGGCCTTCGCCTTCATCTTCGGGGTGATCCCCCTGATGGTGGCCAGCGGGGCCGGAGCCGCAAGCCGCCAGTCGATCGGCACCACCGTCTTCGGGGGGATGCTGGCCGCCACGATCCTGAGCCTGGGATTCGTCCCGGTCTTCTATGCGGTAATCGAAAGACTCCGGAGCGGCCGGCAAAGAGACTCCTCCCTCTCCGACACGATCCCCTCATGACCTCTGGCAAAAGACCTATCAATCGAGGAGCCCAAGTCCCATGAAACGACCCCCTTTCTCTCCAAGATCCCTGGTCCTCCTTTTTCTGATCGGAGGGGCCCTCCTTTTTGCCCTGAACGGCTCCCGGGGACTCTTCCACTTTCGGAGGACGCCCTCCCCTCCTCCGGCGGCTGGCTTCCGGATGCCGGTTCCCGTCTATCGGGTCGTCCCGGTCTCCCTTCCGGTCACCCGGTCATATATCGGCACGACGGAGGCCATCAGAAATGTGACCCTCGAGGCCCAGGCCACGGGATACCTGAAGCGGCAGCTGGTCCCGGACGGCTCGGATGTCCGCAAAGGGACCCTGGTCTATCAGATCGATCCCCGGTACTACAAGGCGGCCCTGGATCAATCCCGGGCCCAGAAAGAGAGGGACAAGGCCGCCCTGGAATATTCCCGGGTCAATCAGAGACGCAACTCCCTCCTGGTCGTTCACGGGGATGTCTCGAAAGACGCCTACCAGCTCTCCACCAGCTCCATGCACCAGGCCGCCGCCACCTATCTCTCGGACAAGGCGGCCCTTGAAGCGGCCCGCATCAACCTCGACTACACCCATATCCGGGCCCCCTTCACCGGAAGGCTCGGCAGAAGCCAGGTCTTCACCGGAACCCTGATCGCCTCCGGAACCCAGATCAATACCCTGGTCCAGATGGATCCTCTCTATGTCACATTCAACCCCGCCGAACGGGACCTCCCCGATCTCCAGAAAAGCCTGAGGATAGCTCCGGTCGCCGTCCTGGTCCACCCTCAGGGGGATCCGGAGCAGAGCTACCGGGGCCAACTGACCTTCCTCGACAATGTCGTGGACCGGACCACAGGGACGATCATGGCGCGGGGAACCATTCCCAATTCAGGACTCCGGCTCGTTCCGGGGGAATTTGTCGAGGTGAGCGTGAGGCTGGGGACCCGTCCCCGGGCGCTTGCCATCCCCCAGGTGGCGGTGGGCTCGGGTCAGACCGGAAAATTTGTCTACGTCGTGGGGAAGAACAACTCGGTGGTCCTTCGGCCGGTTCGTCTGGGAATGACGAGCGGAACACGGGTGGAGGTTCTGGAGGGACTCCGGGAGGGAGAGCTGGTCATCACGGGAAACCTCCAGAAGATCGGCCCGGGAATGGCGGTCTCACCACAAAGGAAATCCTAGGATTATTCTGACCAGGAGACCCCAGGAAGAACTTCTTTTGGCCGAGGCGCTCTCTCCGCCTTCTCCGGCACCGAAATGCCCCTCTCATCCACGGATCTCACCCATAAAGCCCGGCCCGATCCCGTGCCGGGGGTCCCCAGAAATCGCCGTCTTGATCAAACATTTGCAGTTATGATCCCGCCCCAGGTTATCAGGCAGGCCATGAACACTAAGCTGAAAGGGAACCTCCGGTCAAAAAGGCCTCCCGACCGGGGAAGCCCCCCACCCCCTTCCGGGGTCATCTCAGTGTGACCCGGAAGGGGGTTTTCCGGAATGACTCGATCACTCTTTCATGGAGACTGATGATACAAGGGCCCAGGGATTTAAAGATAAACGAGGAGAATCACGCAGGGGGAGAGTCGGTGGGGCGGTGGACGATCCTCATCCCCCGCCTTTATCCCGGAAAAAATGAAGGGGCCCGGGTCCTTCGCCTAAATCACGCGGCCTTTAGCCACTACCAGAGGAGCCGGGCGAAAGGGGAAAGGGTGATCCTTTTTGAGGAAGGATTGTCGACCCTATCCCTGGTCGAATTCGGATCTGGAGTTGCTGCCCTCCCAAACCCCGTGATCCCGATGATTGGCCTTCGGTTTCGGATGATTGGGAAAAAAGAAGGCCGGTCGAAGCCGTCCGCTCTTCTTGAAAATGAAGGCAACCTTCGAAAAGGCCTCCACGACATCGGGGTTGTCCTTGGAAAACGGGAGATCGGAGGCATTCCAGATGTAGGCCGTCCCTTTTCCCTTCACCTGTTGGACCTTCGCATTGGACGCCCCGCCGTTGATCCGGAAGATGATTTTCTTGACCTCGTACCTGGGAGGGTTCGTTCCGGGAATGGGCTTGAAATTGTAAATGGAGACCAGATTCTTATACTTCCCGGAAAGTTCCGTGGTGATCTTCCCATAGAAGGGGGCATAGAATTCATTCAGTGCCGAAATGACCTCCGCATGATCAGGCTGTTCCATGGGTTTGTACGAACACCCCGTCCCAAGGGAAAGGAACGCGAGGATCAGGGAAAGAAAATAGATCCTTTTCATTTCCTACCTCCATTTCATCATTAATGCCGACCACAAAAAGATAAACCACTTAATCAGAGGAGCTATTCCAGTGTTACCATTTTAATTATTAAAATAATAATAATTTTTAATTGAAAAAAATATACACCTGGAAAATTGCAATGTCAACACCCTACAAATGCCCAAATTTTAGATCTTCACCTATTAAGGCCCGTGACCAGAACAGAAGGTTTATGCGAAGCCAAAATTGAAGAAGAGCTCATCCAGCCGAGGGGGGCCGGAGAAAATCCGGCGAACCCTTTCTCAAACGGTCCCTACCTACCATTTCGGCGTTATGCGGCGGATCATGAGGGGAGAATTCAAAGAGGGTTTTCAGAGAGTCTCGGAGGGAAAGTGGGCCCAAGAGACCGGTTGGGCCCAGACGGGGTTATAGGTAACCTTTCGGGAGAAGACAGGAGAGGGCTTTGTGACCTTCCGGGAGGGCCCGGAGGCTAAACGAGCGGCCTCTTACGACGTCATCCGGTGCGTGGTTTTGACCGGCACCCCGCCGTGAATCATCCCCTGGAGGTACGGCTCGTAGAAGACGTACGGGAAACCCGGGTCGATGGCGCTCACCGAATCCAGCCTTTTCAACAGCGGCTCGGGAATCGTAAAGTCCAGGGCCTTCAGGTTGTCCTCAAGCTGGGAAAGCTTTGTGGCGCCGATGATGGCCGCTCCCAGGGCGGGACGGCCCACGACCCAGTTGAGGGCCACCTGGGCCATGCTCCGGTCAAGCTCCCTGGCTACCTTTTCAAGCTCCGAGACGATCGCCCAGTTCCGGGTCGTGAACTTTTCAACCGAAGGATTCCCGGAATCCTTCATGGTCTCAAGGCGTCCTTCTCCTTGATGGCCCGTCCCCGAGATCTCCTGACGATACTTCCCGGTCAGGAGGCCGCCGGCAAGAGGACTCCAGGCCATGATTCCCATGCCGCACTCGTGGCAGAGACGGACGAACTCCCGCTCGATGTTTCGCTCGGCCAGGGAATATTCCAGCTGGAGGGTGCAGAGCGGCTCCCATCCCCGCCATTCGGCCAGGGTCTGGGCGCGGGCGGCATACCAGGCTGGCGTATCGGAGAGCCCTACATAACGGACCTTTCCCGACCGGACAAGATCGTCCAGGGTCCGCATGACCTCTTCGACCGGGGTGACGGTGTCCCAGGCATGCAGAAGATAGAGATCGAGGTAGTCCGTCCTGAGGCGTTTTAAAGATCCTTCGACCGCCCGCATGATGTTTTTCCGCCCGTTGCCTCCGGCGTTCGGATTTCCCTGTTCGGCGGAGAAGCTGAACTTTGTCGAGATGACCGCCCGGCTTCGAACCTTCCGGTCCGCGATAAACTCTCCGAGCCAGCTCTCGCTTGTCCCGCCAGTGTAGAGGTCGGCCGTATCGAAAAAGTTTCCTCCGGCATCGAGGTAGCGGTCGAAGATCGCCTTTGCGGAAGGTTTGTCGGCTCCGGTCTTCCATTCGGTTCCGAAGGTCATGGTTCCCAGGGCGAGCGGGCTGACCTTGAGCCCGGAGCGTCCCAGGGTTCTATAGGATTGAAGGGACATTTTCATTCCTCCATGGTGTCAGTCAGATGAGAATTTAGGGCTGGTTGATCATGGACGACTCTATTGATCGGACCAGGAAACTCGGGCGGAGAATCCTCCGTGTGAACCGATTGTTCAAAGTATACCTTACGGCCCAAGATGTTTTGTAAGGGGAAAACAGGGAGACCGGAGCTGATTTTAGGGTCGAGGGGTCAAACTGCGAGTGAGGATGATGGTTGGGAAGCCTATAGTGGATGGGGAAATTTAGACAAAAAAACAGGGGGGTTTTAAGAACATTATGGGCTCTCTTCGAAAGCGCTATCCCAT
>JAKAWK010000046.1 GCA_021827365.1 Nitrospirota bacterium | reverse complement strand
GGACCATGGGGATCTTTTCAACCGCCCTTCCCACCTTTTTCATGACTGTGGGGATCTCCCTCATCGGCGCAAGCCGCTCCGCCCTCCTCTCCTTTCTGGGGCCGGTGCTGACCCTTGTCATGGCTGCCATTTTCCTGGGAGAGAAAATGGATCTCAGGGAAGGGGCCGGAACGGTCCTGATTCTTCTGGGTGTTGGGGCGGTTGGCCTTGGTGGGGCAGCAGAATGGTTCAGGAAGAGCGGATAAGGGAGAGGAGCTCCTGACGTGTCTTGGCGTTTTTCAGGAATATCCCCCGGACAGCGCTGGTGACGACGGGAACCCCCGGTTTCTTGAGTCCCCGCATGGATAGGCAGAGGTGCTCGGCTTCGAGGATGACCATGGTCCCCTGCGGCGTCAGGGTCTCCATCAGGCAATCGGCAATCTGGCTCGTCATTCTCTCCTGGATCTGGGCCCGGCGTGCGAAAACCTCCACCACGCGGCCCAGGTCCGAAAGTCCGGTCATCCGTCCGTTGTCGGGGATGTACCCGATGCTGGCATGTCCGAAAAATGGGAGAAAATGGTGTTCGCACATCGAATAGAAAGGGAGTTTTTTCAGAACGATCATCTCATCGAAACTCTCCCCCTTGATCAGGGAGAGGGTCTCGGATGGAGTCTGGAAAAGTCCGGAGAAAAGATCGGAAAAAAGGACGGCGACCCGCCTGGGGGTCTCCTTGAGTCCGGGCCGTTCCAGGTCTTCCCCGAGTCCTTCGAGGACCAGCCGGAATCCCGCCTCGATCTTGTCTCGGTCAACCACAGGCAAACCACCCCTTCTCAGTTACAAGATAGTGTACGGGAACGTCCCCGGGACCGGCCGGAATCTTGGGAACAACCTGTTCCGAAAAGGCAAGCCCCGCCCTGACACCCTGGAGGCCGGCCCTGGCAAGGAGCCTGTCATAATACCCTCTCCCGTAACCCAGCCTATGACCGGCACGGTCAAATCCCACTCCCGGAAGGATGAAAAGATCCACTTCCACGGGAGAAGCGGCATCCCGGGTCTCCGGTTCGAGAATCCCGAAGGGGCCGGGGGTCAAGGGATCGTCCTTTCTCCAGGGACGAAGGACAATCTCTTTCGATTGGCGGAGGGAAGGCAGAAGAAGAACCAGGTCGGGAGATTGTTCCTCAAAGAGTCCGGAAAAGACGGGACGGGTATCAATCTCACTCCCGAAGGAGAGGAAAAGGGCTATCGTGAAGGTCCCCTCCCGGCCCGTCCGGATTTTCCGGATCAGGGAGAGAGCATGTTCCCCCGCAATCCGGGAATGTCGCTTGCGTTCGTCCTTCGGAAGGGCATCCCTGCGAGCTACGAGCCCCCGTCGCATCTCCTTTTTTTCCCGGGTCAGAAGGGATTCCCGGGTCAGGACAAACTCCTCAGGGCTCACGGGAGGAGATCTCCTGCCGTGCGAGTCTGGCCGAAACCACTGGAATGCGCGATTCCGGATGAACGTTGAGGTAATAGGCCACAATCCCACGGTAAAGGGCGACGGCCGTCTCTTCACGGAACCGGGGGGAATCCATCAGGCGAGCGTCGGTCCTGTTTGAGAGAAAGTTGACCTCAGTCAGGACGGCAGGCATTGTGGTTCCCATGATGACATAGAAGGGTGCCTGGCGGATCCCAAGATTCCGGACAGGATAGTTTGTCCCCAGGGTGTGGGCCAGATTGTCGTCGATCTCCTGGGCGAGTTCCCAGGAACGTTTTTTCTTGTGGTTAATCTTCAGGGTCAAAAGGATCGCCGACAGGTCGCCCCGGGAGACACCCAGGGCGCTGTTTTCCCTCTGGGCAATTCTCTGGGCCCGGGCATCGCTGGAATGAAGGTTCAGGAGAAAGGTCTCAAGTCCGCGAACGCCAGGGTCCGGATCGGCATTGGCATGGACAGAGAGGAAAAGATCACCATGGCTCTCGTTGGCGATGCGGGTCCTGTCGGGCAGGGAGACGAAATGGTCGTCGGCTCTTGTAAGGATGACCTGAAATCTGGGATCACGGTCCAAAATCCTTCTCAGCCGTTTCACGATATCCAGAACCAGTGTTTTTTCACAGATCCCGCTCAATGAGGTCGTTCCGCAATCCCTTCCCCCGTGTCCTGCATCGAGAACAACACGAAAAGGCTTGGCTGAAGCGGGAAAACCCGCTGCCAGGAGGGGTGGGCGGGATTTTTCGACAGAAGGAGCGGAACCCGACGGTGCGGAGTGAGGGGAAGGGGGCTCGTAAGAGGGAACCTGGGCTGAAGGAAGCGCTTTCCCGGGGATAACGATTCTGCGGCTGCGCTTGCCGGCGGAGCTTTTTTTGGCCTCTCCGGGACTCTTTCCGTCAGAGATCGCAAAATCCATTACAATTCTGTGGGGGCTTGAAAGAATGAAAACCTTTGGGGGGGGGACAGGGTGGACGAACCGGAGGGAAAGCCGTGTCGTCCTGTCCGAGGGTTCATAGCTGATATTGATGGCGGAAAGGTATTTCCTGAAGGAAGGTGTCCGGACGACCAGTGATCGATGAACTCCTGCACCTGGCATGACTCCCACCAGACTGACCGAGGGGCGGGCGGTGGTGGTTCCGGACAGGAGCGGTCGGTCCGGCCGGCGATCCAGGGTGAGGACAATCCTTACCGTATCGGGATGAAGTCCGACCCGGACCTTCTCGATGAAGGAGAGATTGTCTGCCTTGGCAGGGAGGACGGAATGGGCGATCAAAAGGATGGGAAAAAAGAATAGTCCTATAATGTTGAGGACTTGTCGGAGAGAATTGTCTGTCTTGTCCTTTTTATCAGGCATTCTGGGGCTCTCTTTCCTGCACGATTTCGGGGGGAGAAGACTCCTGTTGCTTTTATTCTACGAACTTTCCATGAAAGTTCAACTATTTTTTTGATGCAGGGAAGCGACTCGCATCTTCAGCCATTTTTGTGTAATGTGACCTTAACATGAAATTTAATTGCCCTCATCTTGATCTCCCGGGATGTCTCCGGGGGGTCAGAGCGGGCGGAGGAGCGGATGGCAAGGGAGCTTCGAGGGAGCCAGGGGTCTCCGGAATCGGAAAAAGACGGAATCGACTCAAGAAAAGCTTTTCTTGCCCTTTTACTGGTGCCTTTCATCTTTGGCATTGAGTCGATGGAGGCCCGACCGGCGACTCCTCCGGCCCCCCCTCCTCCTGCACCCCCGTCCATCTCCCTTCCCGTCCTTACTGCCCCGGCTCCACCGCCCTCTCCCCCAACCCCCGCTTCGCTTTCCCAGACTGCCCTTATTTCGGAAGGGCGGGAGGCCTACCGGGCGGGAGATTTCCGGCGGGCCCACGATCTACTTGAAGAGGCCCTTCTCGTTTCCGGACCCTCTGGACTTCCACAGGAGGTGGTGCTTGAACTGGCCTCCTCCAGCCGGAGGATAGGTCATTTAGGACGGGCTATCGCTCTCCTTTTACAGCTTCTGGGAGGAAAGGGAGCCGCCGCCCTCTCTCCCCCACTTCTTCGCCGGGTCCGTTACGAACTGGCCATGGCAGACCGGGACCGAGACAATTCCGGAGGGGCCGTCCGACAGCTTCTCCCGGTCTTTCCCGCACTCACTCGCTCTTCAAGGATCCGTCACGCGACCGGAGTTCTTCTCGACTACTGGAGAAAATCGGATCCCGTCACCGGAACGATTCTCATGGGACAATCCCTGAGTCGGCTCGATCCGCCAGACCAGAAGATCGTCATGACCAGGACAATCGACCTGGTCTTCAATGCGGTCAAGGATGAACCTGGCCTTCTCAGGATACTTTCCGCCTTTCCCAGGGATTTTCCGGGTGACTACGCCGCCTATCGTCTGGCTCTACTCGACCAGCGATCCCAGAATCCCGGGAAGGCCGAAGGGATCCTTCTCCGAATGCTTCTCTACTATCCTGAATCCCTTTATGTTCCCGAAGCCGAACATCTTCTCAACCGAATTTCGATGGAAGGAAAAAGTCCGTCGGTGGGTCTTGTTCTTCCCGATCTTTCCCGGGACGCTCTGGGACCTTACATGAGGTCTATCCTGACAGGCGCGGTCCTGGGTCTCGCGCAGGAGGCCTCCGAATCTCCCCAGCTGATCGTCCGGTTTGTGATCGGACGGGACACCTATGCCCGCTGGTACGCGGATCTTGTCGACAGGGAAAAAGTTGGTGCCATTATCGGACCTATTCTTTCCCGGGACCTGGCCTCGGTTCGTCGACGGCTCCTGAAGGACCAAATACTGTCTGTGACTCCCACTCTGCGACCTGATCCGAGTGTCCGGTTCATGATCAGCCTGGCCACCCCTCCGGAAATGGTTGCCCAGGCCCTCTCCGCCTTTTCTCTTTCCCTTGTTCCCAAGCCACATGTGGCAATGCTGTATCCGACAGACTTTTACGGGAAGAGAGTCCGTGACTCCTTTGAGCGTGTCCTTGTTTCCACCGGCGGTTCGATCACGACCGCCATCGGAGTTTCGCGAGCCCGGGGAAAACGCCAGGAGGCCGTCCTGCGCCTCAGGCGGTATGGCCACGAGGTCCAAGTCCCCTCAAAAGGACCCTTCGGGGATGGCATTACAAGCCGGGCAGGGGACTTTGTCACCTATGGGGACAAGACCTATTATCTCGTCTATCCAACCCGCCAAACTTCCGGGGACCGCTCCGTTCCTTTCTTTTTCAAGCCGGATTTCGATATCATTGCCTTCCCGAACGACTCCCGTCACCCTTTCAAATTTCTTGACGAGCTTGTCTACAAAGACATCCAGAATGTCGATGTCCTTGGCAACGAATCACTGATGATGGCCCGCCGCCACTGGGACATGGTTTCCGATATCCACAATCCCCTTTACAGCGTGGCTACCGTCAATCTTTTTCATGTGGCGAAAGGGAAGCTCCATAAAAGTTCGATTAAGGGGGCCTATACCCGTCTTATCCAGGTGACCGGCCGAAGTCCGGACATGCTGGAATTGGAATCCTACGATTGTGCGGCCCTGCTGGCCTCCCTCTTCAGGCAAGGATTCCGGACCCGCTATCACCTCGGGGTGACGGCGATGGCGAAAAAGTCCTACAATGGTCTGTCTGGACCGATTTCCTGGGGACCCGGAGGGACCATGTCCCGAGTTTACACCCTGTACCGTTTTTCCGGCGGGGACTGGATGGCGGTGGCGACGAAGCCGGTCACCATCGGGGGAGACAGAAACTAATATCTCGATAGGAGTGCCTGAAGATTGGACCATTTTCATTTTCATTCGGGGATGGACTGGCTCCGCCAGGTCGGATCGGAAATCCTGATTGTGGGGGTACCTCTCCTTTTCGCCGTAACCCTTCACGAAATTTCTCACGGGCTCGTCGCGGACAGGCTGGGGGATCCGACGGCCCGGCTCATGGGTCGACTTACCTTGAATCCCCTAGCCCATATCGACCCTTTTGGAACCATCCTCCTGCCTCTTGCGCTGATTCTTCTCCACACCGGTTTTCTTTTCGGCTATGCCAAGCCGGTGCCCATCGTGGAGAAGAATCTCCCGAACCCCCGACGAGACATGATGCTTGTTGCTGCCGCAGGACCGATTTCGAACCTCCTGCAGGCCTTCCTCTATATGTCGATGCTCCATCTTCTGCTCTCGCAGGGGCTCACCGTTTTTGGAGAGGGTGGATTTTGGTCCCTTCTGGCCCAGGTCTTCCGGATGGGTATTGAAA
This sequence comes from Nitrospirota bacterium, assembly GCA_021827365.1. GTDB lineage: Bacteria > Nitrospirota > Leptospirillia > Leptospirillales > Leptospirillaceae > UBA4572. The sequence goes on along the minus strand of JAKAWK010000046.1, from coordinate 12,496 downwards.
TCAATGTGGTTCTCTTTGTCTTCAACCTGATCCCCCTTCCTCCCCTCGACGGAGGTCGAGTCCTTTCTGGGATTCTTCCGGCAGGCGCTGCCCGGAGCCTTTCCCGGATCGAGCCTTACGGAGTTCTGATCATCATGGGGCTTATCATCCTCGATCCCTACCTCGGGCTTATGTCCCGTTTCGTCTGGCCCGTCATGGGAGCTCTCTCCTCCTGGATCCTCTCGCTGGCCACATCCTGAGACCATCAACCCACAAGGAGCTTGTGTGGAACGTCCTGACCCGCCAATCATCCGCCGTATCGTCAGCGGCATCCAGCCCTCGGGAAAACTTCATCTCGGAAACTATATGGGCGCCGTCCGGAACTGGATCGAACTCCAGGAACGCCATGACTGTTTCTTTTTCATCGCAGACTGGCATGCTCTTTCGACAAATTACGAACGGACGGACAGGCTTCGAAGCCATGTGACGGAAATGCTTCTGGACTGGCTTTCGCTGGGACTTGATCCCGGGCGATGCACTCTTTTTCAGCAATCCCACGTTCTCGAACACGCCGAGCTCTATCTCCTGCTAGGAATGATGACCCCGGTGGCCTGGCTCCTGAGGAATCCCACCTACAAGGACCAGATGGTCCAGATCGAAAACAGGGATCTCGCCATGTACGGTTTTCTGGGATATCCGGTTCTTATGACCGCCGATATCGTGTTGTATCGTGCCACTCACGTTCCCGTCGGACAGGATCAGGTTCCCCACCTGGAACTGGCCCGGGAGATCGTCCGTCGTTTCCATGCACTCTACGGGGAGGTCTTTCCCGAACCCCTCCCGCTTTTGACCGAAACGCCGAAACTTCCCGGCCTCGATGGACGGAAAATGAGCAAGAGTTACGATAATTGCATCTTTGTCTCCGATCCGGCCGATGTTGTCTGGGAAAAACTCCGGACGATGAAAACCGATGAACGGCGGAAACGCCGCAACGACCCTGGAAATCCCGAAGACTGTCCGGTCTTTTCCCTCCACAACGTCTTTACTCCCCTTCCGGTCCAGAAGGACATTGACCGGGACTGCCGGACAGCGGCCATCGGGTGCATCGACTGCAAGAAAATTCTGGCTGCCGGAATCGAGGAATTGCTCTCACCGGCCCGGGAGAGGCGCAAGGAGATAGAAAACCGTCCGGGACTCCTTTCCGAGGTCCTTGAGAACGGCCACTCCAGAGCCGCCCGGGAGGCGGAGATCACCATGGAAAAAGTTAGGGAGGCCATGAAAATATCCTGAAAGATCTGGAAAAAATGAAGAGAAGGGGAAAGTCAGGAAAAGGCCGGAAGACCGGACGAAAAATTCCGTCCGGATCCTTCTGTCGGTGTCAGCGGCCCACCAGCTTCATCATGTCCTCCGGGTAGCGATCCCCGGCCGCCGACCCGGGTGGGAAGGCCTGGGCCAAACGGACGACATCAATGAATGAGATGGGGTGCTTGAGCGTGGCCGCATTTTCCTCGAGGTGGGCGATGGTCTTGGCTCCGGGAATGGGAATGATCTCTGGCCCCTGGGCGTAAATCCAGGCCAGAGCCACCTGGGCCGGTGTCATTTGGTGCTTCTTTGCGATTTCCTCGAGGGTATCGAGCAGCTTACGGTTTTTTTCGAGATTCTCTTTCTGGAATCGGGGAGTCCGGGCCCGGTAATCCCCGGGGGGAAGGTCTTCCACCGACCGGATGCGGGAGGTCAGGAAGCCCCGGCCGAGAGGGCTGTAGGGGACGAAGCCGACCCCGAGCTGACGGCAGGCGGGAATGATTTCAGTTTCCGGGTCGCGGGACCAGAGAGAGTATTCGCTCTGGACAGCCGCCACCGGGTGAACGCGATGGGCCCGGCGGAGTGTTTCCGGTCCCGGTTCAGAAAGCCCGATATAGCGGACCTTTCCCTCCCTGACAAGTTCCGACATGGCACCGACCGTTTCCTCAATCGGGACAGAGGGATCAACCCTGTGCTGGTAGTAAAGGTCGATAGTCTCGATGCCAAGACGCCTGAGAGAGGCATCGCAGGCCTTCCGGACATAGTCCGGGTGTCCGTTGATCCCCCGTTTTATAGGGTCGGATGTGTCCCGGACAATTCCGAATTTCGTGGCCAGGACCACCTGTCCCCTTTTTCCGGCGATAGCCTTGCCAATGAGTTCTTCGTTGGCTCCCTGTCCGTACATGTCGGCGGTGTCGAGAAAGGTGATTCCCAGGTCAATCGCGCGATGGATTGTGGCGATCGCCTCGTTCGGGTCGGCTGTCCCATAAAACTCGGACATTCCCATGCATCCCAGACCCATGGCGGAGACCTTGAGACCGCTTCGCCCCAGATAGCGCTCTTCCATCTTCGAGTCCACCCTGCCTTTCCACGTTGAAAGGAGTGAAAGTGTTTGATCGACGGTCCAAATGGCATTATGCTAACACAGGTGGCAATTCCGGACAAACAGGCGGAGGGCATTTTTTCCGCCGGAATCAAGAGGGAGTGATCCAGAATGTTTCCTGATCCGCCAATTCCCGGCCGATTCAGACTTTTTCTCCTTCGCCATGGGCACCTTGAAAACTCCGACCTTGGTGCGATCAATGGACAGGCCGATGTCTCTCTGTCCTCCCGGGGCAGATTCCAGATGGAACGTCGGGCCAAAGATCTGGCGGGTGTCCCGGCCACCCTGCTTCTTTCAAGTTCCCTTTCCCGGACCTGCCAGAGTCTTGAGCCCATTGCCCGGTCGCATCCCTCCCTGCTTCCCCGGCCCCTGGAAAGATTCCGGGAACGATCCTTCGGCTTATGGGAGGGAAAGACAAGACCCGAGATTGCCCGGGAGGATCCTTCCGGCTATCATCGGTGGCAGAATCTCGATCTCTCCTTTGCACCCTCCGGCGGGGAAAGCCTTCTGAATTTCAGAGATCGGATCAAACGCGCCATGGAGGATCTGCTTCTGGAGGAGGGCTACGGACACAACGCCATTCTTGTCGCCCATTCTGGAGTCAACCGCATACTTCTTCTCGAGGCACTGGGCGCCGACCTTTCCCGCTATTTTCGTCTTACCCAGACCTATGGGGCCTTAAATGTCATCGACTATACGGAGGGAGGGGAGCCAGCAGTGCTTCTCATGAACCATCCTCCGGAAGATCTCACGTGACCGGTCGCGGGCTTGTGGTGGCCGGAGCCGGATCGGGATCGGGCAAGACCCTGGTGACCATGGCGTTGCTTGCGGGTCTAGCCCGCCGGGGATATCGGGTCCATCCCTTCAAGTGTGGCCCTGACTTCATCGACCCTCGCCACCATGAATGGATCGCCCAGACTCTTTCGGGAAATCTCGACCTTCATTTTTCAGAACCGGAAGCGCTCAGAGCCCGCTTTGACCGACAGGTCTCCGGCTCCTCCGGTGGTGTGGTGGAAGGAGTCATGGGGCTCTTCGACGGCCTTGTCCGGGGATCCTCGACCTGGGACATCGCCCGTACCCTGGACCTTCCTGTTGTTCTGGTCCTTTCGGCCCAGGGGATGGCCGAGACCATCGCTGCCATTGTCCGGGGGATCCTGTTCCACCGGGAGGGAACTCAAATTCTGGGAGTGATTGCCACACGGACGGGCTCCGACCGCCACAGGACGCTGATCTCGGAGGCTCTGGCGGCGGAAGGATTGCCCCCTCTTCTGGGGGTTTTGCCCCGGAATGAGGCCCTGTCCCTTCCTGAGCGCCATCTGGGCCTCTGCGCTCCGGGGGAGCAGGGTGAGGAGGAGTCTGCCCGATTTCTCAAGGCGCTTTCAAGCGCCGCCGACACCCTGGACTGGTCGACGATTCTTACTGCTTTCTCTCCCCTTCAGGCCACCGGACCACGATTCCCGGAATTTCAGGAAGACTCAAGGGATTTTACCCACGCCTTGCGGAAAAGAACTCCTCCCTCCCTTCAGGGACGGCGTCCCCTCCGACTGGGAGTGGCTCTGGACGAGGCCTTCTGGTTCTATTACCCAGAAAATCTGGAGGCCTTTGAAAAATACGGCATCGAGATTGCCTTCTTTTCTCCCCTCCGGGACCGGAGACTTCCCGAGGGTTGTAAGGGACTTTATCTTGGGGGAGGCTATCCGGAACGTTTCTCCCGGCAACTGGCCGAAAACCGCTTAATGCTGGGAGAGGTCCGTCGCTTTTGCGCCTCGGGCCGTCCTGTCTATGCCGAGTGCGGGGGACTTCTCTATCTGACAGAAGGTCCCTGCCAGGAAGGGGCAGGGGAGGAGACCCGACTTGCAGGGGTCATTCCGGTCCAGTACTCTGTCGGAGAACGCTTAAAGAGGCTGGGCTATGCCGAGGTCAACTCCGGGGAAGGTTTTCTTTCGAAGGCTCCCGGATCGGTTCGCGGCCATCTTTTTCACTACAGCCGCCTCTCGGGGGAAAAGACGGACCTTCCGCCAGCCTTTCGCCACACCGCTGACAGCAAATCGGAGGGGTATGCCCTAGGCGGGGTGGTCGCCTCCTACCTTCATCTCTTTTTTCCTTCCAACCCCCTCTGGGGGGAGGCTTTGGCCCGGGCCCTCGGGGATGCCCGGGGACACTGAACTGTAAACCTGCCTTTTTGCGAGAAAGGATCGGCCACAATGGGAATCAATGTTCTGATGATCGCGAAATCACCCGACAGTGCCCTTGAGGGGATCCGTTCATTTCTTCAAAGCCGGGGAGGATTTCGTCGAGTGTGCCTCTTTACCCTGAACCGCGGGGTGGAGGGCCTTGCCGATCTCTGGAGGGAAGAATTCCTCACACGGGGAGAGATCGCGGTCGTTGTGGTGGATCCGGAACCCGCAATCCTCATGGAAGAGTTCGAGAATCTCCGGTCGAAGGCGGGGCTTGAATCAACCAACCTTCGCTTCCTTTTTGGCTACCAGACTCACCCCTCCTTCATCCGTGTTCTGGCTGACCGGATCCATGACCTCTTTCTTCCTCCTGATGAGGACGTTCATCAGGTTCCCCGCCTTCCGGAAGAGATCGAGGCGGAGAGCTTCCGGATCATCGACGAGCGCCTGTCTGGCATGGCCTTCGACGATGGATGGCACCAGGTGGTCCGCCGGGCGGTCCATGCAGTGGCAGACTTCGAGATGATCGACCTGATGGACCGGCATCCGGATGCCCTCGACAGCGGAATATCCGCCCTTCGGAATGGGGCACCGCTTATCGTCGACGTCCAGATGGTGGAATCGGGGATCAGCCGTCCCTTCCGGGAAAAATTCAAAAATGACCTCCTTTGCCACGTAGGAGACACCGACGTGGCGGAGGAGGCCCGGAAAAGCGGCGAGACACGCTCGACAATCGCGATGCGCAAGGCCCGCTCACGCATGGACGGTGCGGTGGTCGCTGTGGGCAATGCCCCCACGGCCCTTTTTGAGGTCGACCGGCTGATCCGGGAGGAGGGAGTCCGACCGGCCCTGGTTGTCGGAGTTCCCGTGGGCTTCGTAGGGGCCAGGGAATCGAAGATCATCATCGCCCGACAGGATCTCGTACCCTGGATCGTGACACGGGGGCCCAAGGGGGGCTCGACAGTAGCCGTGGCGATCGTCAACGCCCTTTACCGGCTGTCCTGAGCCGATTCCCTGGAGGGAGCCCGGGAGAAGGGGTATCTGATCCTGATTTTTTAATTCGTACTCATTTCTTGCTCCCCTTCAGAAAGAGGTTGGGGAGGCAGTTCCTGAATCGCCTCCCTCCGTTATCCTTCCGTGTTCTCCTCTCCGGAACGCTGGTGATATTCTCTTTTTCCGACATCATTACCTCCGACTGAAATTTTTATTCAGTCTCCGGCTTCTCTCGCTGGCCTTACTTCCGATCGGCAGGAATCCAGGCTTAAGGTGCCTCCTACTGAATGGCTACCTGTCTTTTCTGCCTTTCGGGTGTTCTTGGAGGCCATCCCGGAAACCCCTTCCTTCTTCATAATCTCTCTGTTTTTGAATATTCCCCTTTCGGGAATATATGTTTTTTCCTTGGGAACATCATTATTATGGCCCGTAGAGAGATGAATCATGGCGATGGTCTTGGGAGATTGGGAGGGGACCTATGGCCCGCTAACTTGTTCCGACATCCATCTTCGTTTTTCCTCTCGCCAAATGATTCTGTTTTTTTGAGATTAGGATGGGGAGCCTCCGACTTTGGCTGGCCTCCAGGTGTTTCCTTGGTGGTAGAGGGCGCTTGCGACAGAAGCTTAAAGCCGGCCCCTGGGGGCAGCCATTTGCGGATGCCAGCTGAAGGGCTGTGATAAAATGGAGAACGACAAGCCCCCTACCTGACCGGTTTCAGAGGATCTCATTTGAAAATATTTCCGATAACTGGCGGCGAACTCCTTTTTTCCCTGAAAACCTTCGCCGCGGCCCTAATCGCCCTGTGGATCGCCTTTCTGTGGAATCTCCACCAACCATACTGGGCCTTGCTGACTGTTCTCATCGTTGCCCAGCCCTATACGGGAATGGTCCGCTCCAAGGCCCTCTATCGTTTCGTGGGAACTTTCGTCGGGGCGGCGATGGCCATCTTTTTTGTCCCGAACCTGGTCAACCTTCCCCTCCTTCTGGTCATGGCACTCGCTCTCTGGATTGCCCTTTGCCTCTATCTCTCGCTGATCGATGGAACCCCCCGGAGCTATGCCTATATCCTCTCGGGTTACACGGTGGCCCTCATAGGATTTCCGAGCGTCCTTCATCCCGGTGGAATCTTCGACACCGCCCTTTCACGGGTGGAGGAGGTCTCTCTAGGTATTCTTTCGACTTTCCTCGTCAACGAACTCTTTTTTCCGAGGTCTGCGGTGGGCCTTTTTTTTGGAAGGGCCTCCCATTTTCTGGAAAGGATCAGAAAAGCGACCTATGGAATTTTATCCTCTTCTCCAGGAACAGAAATTCTCGAAACCTCCCGGGGAGGGCTTTCCGTTGATCTGGTCGCCCTTTCGCCGTTTGCTCTCTTTGCCTCCTACGACACACGAAATCCTGCACGCCTCAGGACCATCGAGCTCCTTCGCTACAAGATGGCCCATCTCCTGCCGGCCCTCTCGGAAATCGTCCGCCACCTCGAACGGATTTCCCAAGAATATCCCGAAGGCCAGCAAAGATCCCGCCTTCTTTTGGAAAAGGCAAGGGAGTGGGTGGGGGCTGGGAGCCCCTCTCCGGTCCCATCCCTGACCATCGATGAACGACCCGGGAAGAAGGGGGTTTCTCCGGAAGATTTGGCTCTTGAAAATCTCGCCTCCCGAATTCGGGAATTTTGTATCATCTTGTCCGAATGTACTCGTCTCCAGAAGGAACAGGTCGTTTTCGGCCTCACGGAAAGTCCTCCGGAGGAACCTCCCCACAGGGATCATCTTCTGGCCGCGCTGTCGGCTTTCTCGATTTTTCTGACAATCCTCAGTGTCTCCTCCTTCTGGATCCTCTCCGAATGGCCCGACGGGGCAACGGCGACCATGATGGCGGCGGTCGCCGCCTCTTTTTTTGCCTCACAGGACGACCCGGCCCCCGCGATATTCCGTTTCATGACCTTCCTGACACTCGGGTCGATCACAGGCATTGTCTTTCTTTATGCCCTCCTTCCCATGGCCCAGGACTTTCTGACTCTGGCCCTTCTCCTGGGCCTTGTATTGATCCCGGCTGGAATCTTCATCGGACGTCCCGAAACCACCATCACGGTTCTGGCCTTTTCAATCGGTTTCGGAGGGCTTATCGCTCTCTCCTCGACTTATCATGCCAACTTTGTCGCCTCGATCAATGCAGCAATCGCTCAGAGTCTTGGAGTGTTCATGGCGGCTATCATGACCCGCCTTGTCCGATCGGTGGGGGCCAATGTCAGTGTCAGGAGGCTCTATCGTGCGGATCTTCGGGATCTGGCCAGCATTGCCTCCATGGCCCCCTCCACCTCCCTTTCTGGAGCCTTGACCCGAATCTATGACCGGACCGCCCAGTTGGCCCTCCGTCTCCAGGTTCTGCCTCCTGGACAACGCTCCTACTACGGGGAGACATTTCTTCATGCCGGACTGGCTCGCACCCTTTTCCACATGGCACGGGAGGAGGGATCGCTCCCCGAGGCTCTCCGCCGGGACGTCTCCCGGCTCCGTGATAGCTTCGCCCGCTTTTTTCTTCTCCGGGCCCGGGGAGGGAGCGTCGCTCCGGGCCACTGGAGTCCCGAATCCCCCCTGCTGGACCCTGTTCCCAGACGGGGGACAGGAGAGTCGGAGATTCTGACACTTCTTTCGGAGCTTGAGATCCTGGCTCCTCCCGGCTCCGTGACACTTGATCCCTTTCATGGACACAGCGGAGGTCTTTCTTGAAGGAGGTCGATTTCTTCGGAGTCTTTCTCTCCCCCTTTCTCCTTTGGGGAACAGTAGCCTTTCTTCTCCTTTTGCTGGTTCGTTCCCTGTTCGGGCGTCTTGGCGTCTATGCCCATGTCTGGCACCGGCCCCTTTTCGATCTCTCCCTCTACCTGATCCTTTTCGCCATTCTCGTCCTATTTGCCTGGAGTCTGCTCTCATGAAGAATCCCTATCTCCTTCGTCTCCTTCGGCCGACCGTGACCGGCCTCCTGGCACTTCTCGCTATCCTCTCGGGATACGCCCTCTGGCATTATGACCGGATCACACCCTGGACCCGGGACGGACGCGTACGCGCCGACTGGGTTTCTGTCGCTCCCGACGTTTCGGGACTCGTGACGGAGGTCGACGTCCGCGACAACCAGAAGGTCCTAAGGGGCGAGGTTCTTTTCCGGATCGATCCCCGGCGCTTTTCCATCGCATTGGCTGCCGCCAGGGCCGACTGGATGGAGCGGTACGCCTCAATGCGGGAGGCCCGTCATGACGCCCGACGATACGAACGGCTTCTCAGATCGGGAAACGCAACGGAGGAAAAGTCGGAAAACATGAAGGCCCGGGCTCTCGAGGCCTCGGCCCTTTACCGCAAGGCCTTGTCCGGTATGATGAAGGCCCAGCTCGATCTCTCCCGATCTGCCGTCCGGGCCCGGGTCAACGGCTATGTCACCAACCTGCATCTTCGTCCCGGCGACTTCGTCAGTCGGGGCAAAGGTGTCGTGGCACTTGTCGACAGCGATTCCTTTTATGTGGACGGCTACTTTGAGGAGACGAAGCTTCCGGCCATCCGGATTGGAGACCGGATGGAAATCCGGCTGATGGGCGTCTCTCCTCCCCTCTTCGGCCGGGTCGAGACGATCTCCCGGGGGATCTCCGATTTTGAGAGAAGCGATGTGCCGGGAACCGTTCCACGCGTCAATCCGACCTTCAGCTGGGTCCGTCTGGCCCAGAGAATTCCGGTCCGGATCCGTCTCGAATCCGTTCCTGCCCGGATCACCCTGGTGGCAGGACAGACGGCGACAATCATCGACCGGACTCCCCATCGCACGGATTGAAAAAAAAGGGATTATTTCATACGATATCTGAAAGAGCCCTGAGACATTTCTGGAAAGGACGCGTTTTGTCGGGACATTCGAAGTGGGCAACCACAAAACACAAAAAAGCCTTGATAGACTCCAAGAGAGGGAAGATCTTCACCCGCCTGTCGAAGGAAATCTCGATCGCTGCAAGGCTGGGAGGCGGCGACCCGGATGGTAATCCCCGCCTGCGCACGGCCATTGCCAAGGCCCGGGAAGAAAACATGCCCATGGACAACATCAAGAAGGCTATCCAGAAGGGGACGGGGGAGATCCCGGGGGCGGTTTACGAGGAGCTCCAGTATGAAGGTCATGGACCAAAGGGCGTGGCGATTCTTCTGAAGGTGACCACCGACAACAAGAATCGGACCATCCCGGAAATCCGGTCCATCTTTTCGAAAAACGGGGGAGCTCTCGGGGAAAACGGATGCGTCGCCTGGATGTTCGACCAGAAGGGGCTGATCACGACTCCGGCCTCCGGAGTCACCGAGGACCGTTTGATGGAGATCGTCCTGAACGCGGGAGCCGAGGATGTCCGGCCGGATGAGGATTCCTTCGAGGTCTTGACGCAGCCCCAGGACTTTCCGGCGGTCCTTGACGCCATGCACGCGGCCGGCCTTTCGACTCCCTACGCCGAGGTCACGATGATCCCCCAGGTCACCGTTCCCCTCGAGGGAAAGGACGCGCAAACGATGGTCCGTCTTATGGAAGCCCTCGAGGATCACGACGATGTCCAGCACGTCTATGCCAATTTCGACATCCCTGTCGATGTGCTCGAATCCCTCTCCCAGGGAGCCTGAGCCCTTCCATGCCTCCTCCCGAAAAACCCCACGACATATCGGAGCTTCGCCAGGGTATTGACGCCATCGATCTCCAGATCGTCTCACTTCTCCGGGACAGGGCCAAGATCGCCCGTCAGGTGGGGGTGTACAAGAAAGAACGGGGACTTCCCTTCCACGTCATTTCCCGGGAGCAGGAGATCTTCGACCGGCTCGAGAGGCTGGAGATCGCCCCCTTTCCCCGGGCGGTTTTAAAGCATATATTCCGTGAGATACTCTCGGCCTGCCTCTCCCTGGAAGAACCCCTTGTTGTCGCCTATCTCGGTCCTCCTGCCTCTTATACTCACCAGGCGTCCATCAAATATTTCGGATCTTCCTCAAGACACCTTTCCATGTCCACTGTCCGCGAGGTTTTCCGCTGCGTCGAACGGAAGGAGGCGGCTTACGGAGTCGTCCCCATCGAGAACTCCACGGAAGGTATGGTCAATTACACACTCGACACCCTGGTCGAGACCGATCTCAAGATCAATGGAGAGGTCATTCTCCCGATTCACCATTGCCTCCTGTCCCGGGCCTCCGGCATCGACCAGATACGGACCGTCTTCGCCCATCCACAATCACTCGCCCAGTGCCGCGGTTTCCTGTCCCATTATTTGCCCAACATTCCTACGGTTGAGACGACAAGCAACACGAGGGCCGTGGAACTCTCCCTGCAAGACGAGCTTCAGTCTGCCGCGATTGCAGGAGAGATGGCATCCGATGTCTACAATGTCCCGATCCTGCGCCGCCACATCGAGGACCACCAGGACAACCAGACCCGATTTCTCGTCATCGGGGAGGGAACTCCCGACCCGACAGCCCACGACCAGACCTCCCTCATGGTCTCTGTCATTGATCGCGTTGGAGCTCTCTCCTCCATCCTCGAACTCATTGCGGCCCATAATGTGAACCTGACGCGTCTTGAAAGCCGTCCATCCAAGAAAAAGGCCTGGGACTACATCTTTTTCATGGATCTCGAGGGCCACCAGAAGGACTCCCACATTCAGACACTTCTCGAGAAATTACAAGATCTCTGTCCTTATGTTAAAATTCTTGGATCATACCCGGTCTCCGAAGAGAAGAGAAAGTCGGGATATGGACAGGCCGCTGGCACATCCGGTGACTGGCGCTGAAGTCCTCTAAGGCAATCGCTGAAGGAGAAATCATGATCATCGTAATGAAACCCGAGGCCACTCCCCAGGATCTCGAACGCATCTCGGACGCCATCAAGGCCAAGGGATTGGGAGTCAACGTGTCACGCGGCAAGGAGAGAACCGTTGTCGGCGCCATCGGAGACGAACGCGTTCTGGCGGAGGTTCCCCTTGGAGCCTTTCCGGGTGTCGAATCGGTCCACAAGATTCTCCAGCCCTTCAAGCTGGTCAGCCGGGAATTCCGGAAGCAGGACACCCTCATCACCTTCCCGAACGGGGTGACTATCGGAGGCCCGGAGATCCAGGTCATGGCCGGTCCCTGTGCTGTGGAATCGGAAGAGCAGCTTCTCTACGTCGCCGAACGGGTCAAGAAGGCCGGGGCCAAGATTCTCCGGGGGGGAGCCTTCAAGCCCCGGACCAGCCCCTACACATTCCAGGGACTGGGAGAAGAGGGGCTCGAACATCTGGCGAAAGCCAGAGAAAAGACCGGGCTCCTGGTCATCACCGAACTCATGGATCCCCGGGATCTTCCGTCGATGATGAAGTATACCGACATCATTCAGATCGGAGCCCGGAACATGCAGAACTTCCGTCTTCTTTTCGAGGTGGGAGAGGTCAGCAAGCCGGTTCTTCTCAAGCGCGGGCTCTCGGCCACGATCAAGGAATTTTTGATGGCCGCAGAGTATATCGCTTCCCGTGGAAATCAGGAGATCATCCTCTGCGAACGCGGAATCCGGACCTTCGAGACGATGACCCGGAACACCTTAGACCTCAACGCCGTTCCCGTCCTCAAGAACCTGACCCATCTCCCCGTCCTGGTCGATCCGAGCCATGGCACCGGCCGCTGGGATCTCGTCATTCCCATGGCCAGGGCCGGTGTGGCCGCCGGATGCGACGCCCTCATGGTCGAGGTCCACAACAATCCGGAGCAAGCCTTTTCCGACGGGGAGGAATCCCTCATTCCCGACAAGTTCGACCAGCTGATGACCGAGGTTCGCAGGGTGGCCGCGGCGGTCGGACGGACTGTCGCCTGATGCCGTCGGGGGCCTTTCCCTTCCGGAAGGTCGCCATTCTCGGAACGGGTTTGATGGGCGGATCCCTGGCGGGTGCCCTCAAGGGTCTTCCTGATCCTCCAAAGAT
>JAKAWK010000148.1 GCA_021827365.1 Nitrospirota bacterium | reverse complement strand
GGTAATTCCTCCCGCCTCCCCCTCTGCGACCTTGCTCTTCCTGATAGCATCAAGAAGAGATGTCTTTCCATGGTCCGTGTGACCCATGATCGTAACAACGGGTGGCCTTGGCAGGAGATCTTCCTCAGAGTCTTCCGTCTCCCCGAGGATGGCTTCTTCCGGCTCTTCCTGCTGGATCTCGACTGCGATCCCCAACTGTTCGGCAACGAGCATCGCCGCCTCAGGATCGACAGGTTCAGTAATGGTTGCCATGACACCCATGGACATAAGGCGCATGATCACATCCTGGACCTTGACCCCCAGGCGGTCTGCAAATTCCTTGACGCTTGTTCCGGCTTCGATGCGAATCGACTTCTTCCGGGCCTTCGTCCCGTCAATGGCGGGTGAAATGTTTCTGGAATCGCCTGCACCTTTCATCTTTTTCTTGAATGCCGGCGGTTTTTTGAAGGCTGGTCTGGGGAAAGGGGCCCTTGGAACAGCAGGAGCCTCCGGGGGAGCACCCGGAGCCACAACGCGGTGGACCGGCTGCGAAGGGGCCGGTGTTTTGCCGGACGCCGGCTCCTTCTCCGGGGTCTCCTCGAGGTCGACAAAATCCTCTTCTCTCAACATATGGAGCCGGTCAAGCTTCTGGTTTTTTTCCTTGACAGCCTTGGCGGGCTTTCCTCGCTTGTCCCCCACCGCTCCCTTTTCCCGAAGACCTCCCTTTTCGGTGGTCTCCTTGGCAATGGAGACAGGGGGGGAGATGGAAGAAGGCTTCTCCGCCTGTCGGGACGGCATGGTCTCTTGGGTCCACCCCTCGACGGGAATACGCGGAAGAATATTGTCGACCGGAGGCGAAGGGGGCTGAGGACTTTCTACGGCAGGGAAAGACGGTTCTGAAACCGTAGGCTCATGGACAGGAGCGGTTGCCCTAGGCTCGGACGATAAGGGCTCCTCAGAAAGGGAGGCTTCGGCCTGGACAGGCTGGCCCTCGGTCACCTGGGGGGTGGCCTTTTTCTTGATGAGAATCGGCTTTTTGGGGGCTTCCGGAGCTTCGTCACCCTTCTTTATCTTTTGTCGGACAATGGTGACGGTTCTTTCGTCGAGTGTCGCCATGTGGGAGGGAGCATGAATTCCCCACAGTTTAAGTTTGGCAAGCAGGGATTTGCTTTCCATTTTCAGTTCGCGAGCCAATTCATAAACCTTCAAAGAACCGTCCCCCTCTATCGTTATAACGATCCCGAGTCCGACTCCGGAGCAGATCCGGTTGTCTTCGGATAACCCATGAAATCTCTTGCAGTTTCGATCAGCTTGGCCGCAGTTTTTGGGCCGAATTTCGGAAGTTTTGCGATGTCCTCGGCAATGGCATTGGCCACCTTTTCGACAGTATCGAAGCCCGCAGCCTTCAGGGCATCGGCCATGTTTCCGCCCATTCCTGGAAGATCTTCAAGAAGAATGATCGAGGGACCTTCCGGGGCAATACTTGTCTCGCCCTCATGTCCGGCCTCGGCTGACCGGGCGATCCGGTCGGCCTCATACTGCTGCTCGCTGAAGATATCGATTTTCCAGCCGGTCAGCTTGGCTGCAAGGCGAACATTCTGGCCCCTCCGTCCTATGGCCAGGGAAAGCTGCTGGTTGGCAACGACAACCGTGGCCACCTTTTCGAACTCCCCATCCCTTGTGGCAACCCGGAGGACCTTGGCGGGCGAAAGTGCCCGGGCAATGAATGTCCCCGGATCAGGGCTCCAGTCAATTATGTCGATCTTCTCCCCATGAATTTCCCGAACAATCGCCTGGACACGGGAACCCTTGACTCCGACACATGAACCGACAGGATCGACATTGGGATCCCTGGACAGGACCGCAACCTTGGCCCTTTCTCCCGGATCTCGGACTACGCCCTTGATTTCAATGATTCCTTCGCTGATCTCGGGGACTTCCTTTTCAAAAAGTCGGGCCAGAAAATCCGGATGGGTCCGCGAAAGGATCAACTGGGGACCGCGTGTTGTCGTTCTGATGTCGAGAAGAAGGGCCTTGACCCGGTCTCCCCGGTGGAAGGACTCTCTGGGAATCTGCTCCTTGAAGGGCAGAATCGCTTCCGTCTTTCCGAGGTCGATGATGAAGTTTCTTTTTTCCTGGCCGATATAGACTCCGGCAACCACATTTCCCTTTTTTCCGCCGAATTCCCTGGCCACCACCGACCATTCGGCCTCACGGACCTTCTGGAAAATGACCTGTTTTGCTGCCTGGGCCGCAATGCGGCCGAAGTCATCAATTTCGAGAAAGGCGCCTATCTCGTCGCCGACCTCCGCTCCGGGATCGGACTCCATCGCCTCGGCAAGCGAAACCTCTTCCATGGGGGAAGTGACATTTTCTACGATCCGGCGGATATGAAGGACCTGAATCTCTCCTGTTCTCGGATCAATTTCGACCTGAAAATTGTCTCCGCCCCCATAACGCCTCCTTGCGGCGGTCAGAATGGCTGATTGCAGGGCTTCCAGAAGCGTCTCCTGGGGAATACCCTTCTCCCGGTGTAGCTGGTCAAGAACACTCAACAATTCCTGGTTAACCATTAACCTCTCCCCATCGGTCCTTGTCCTTCCGTCCGGCATCAAGACCTGCCCAGCGGAAAAACCTACCTTCCGGCTTTATTTCTATACTGTACCACATGATGGCCTCTTTCCCTCACGACAGATTTGCCCCTTGGGCCGAACGAAGAGGAACAGGCTTCCAGAATTCGGCCTGTACACTCCTGACATTCGAAAATCTGACCTGAATGGTCGAGGACTTCTTCCCGGTTTCCACCAACAGATCAAACCCTTCCCCTGTCACCGTTCCGATTCGCCCCCTGACAACTTTTTGACCGGATTCCGCTTCAAGGAGCTTCACACAGACCCACTTTCCCGCATTTCTCTCAAGGTCCCCCGGAATTTTCAAAATTCGGTCAAGACCCGGAGAGCTCACCTCGAGATGATACCGTCCTGGAAAGGGATCCATGACGTCAAGCAGAACGCTGATCCGGCGACTGGCATTTTCAAGCTGGTCAAGCGTCACCCCCTCGGGACCTTCGATAAAAACCCGAAGAACACCGCTGCTTTTCTTGGGTAGCACAAGATCGTAGAGTGTCAGTCCCATTGAAACAAGGAGAAGGGATATCTCTTCGGTCAATCGCTCGTGGGAGGGGGGCAAAACGAGGTTATCTT
>JAKAWK010000045.1 GCA_021827365.1 Nitrospirota bacterium | reverse complement strand
TCCCTGATGATGATGGTGGAAACGAACATCAAGGAATCTCTCGCCTATTCGACCTGTGCCCAGATGGGGTTCATGCTGATGGAATGCGGTCTGGGGCTGTATACCCTGGCGGTGATGCACATCGTCGCCCATTCCGTCTACAAGGCCCACGCCTTCCTGTCGTCGGGCAGCGTGGTCGACCACTTCAGGGCCCCCGCCCTTCCGGCTTCTCCGCGATCGTCCTCCGCTCTGCTGGCCGTTCTGGGACTTTCCGTCGGAGGGATGATGACCTTTGCGGTCGGGAGCCTCTTCGGCATCGCCTTTCGCCAGCAGCCGGCCCTTGTCGTCCTGGGGGTGGTCCTGTCGGTGGGCGTCACCCAGCTCATGCTTCCGGCGCTCAATGCGCGGCATGCCGGCACGGGAACCCTGGTCCTGTGGACGGGAGGGATGAGCGCCGCGGTCTGCACCGCCTACTTCGGGTTCCACAGGCTGTTCGACCTGATGCTCGGGTCGTCGCTTCCGTCCGCGGGATTTTCGGGAAATGCCGTCCAGGACGGGATCCTGGGGGGCATCGCGGTCGTCTTTATCGGTCTTCTGCTCCTTCAGCAGCGGCTTCCGCGGATCCTCGGGAAGCCCTTCTGGCAGGCCGTCTACGTTCATCTGTATAACGGCCTTTACGTCGACATCTTCATTGCCCGGATGGTGGGGAGGCCGGCTACGGCAGTGGCCGCCCGTCTTCCCCATCCATCCCGGTCCAACCCTGGGGAGGTTCTCCCATGAACGTCATCGAAAGACGCCCAAGCGTCCTTGACAAAAAGGTGGAAGCGGCCTGCCAGCTCATCGCCCCCGTGTGGCCCCTCAAGAACTTTGTGGCGGTCAATCCCTACTTCGGAATGGCCGGCAAGCCGTTCTGGAAGGCGGGGCGGGATCTCGAACGAATCACCGGGACGGGACTCTGCATGCCCCGGGAATACTACCGCGAACAGATCGCGAACGGCCGGATCACGCGGGAAGATCTGGCAGAAGCCCTCCGCGAAACGGGAAGTTCCTGGGACATCGCCGCCCTGGAGAGGGAGATGGAGCGGAAGGAGGTGAAGGCCCCGAAGAGATTTCCCCTGTTCACCAGCTTCCTGGGGACCTTCGACCGGAAGGAATGGTCGGAATTTGTCGTGGAACGGATCAGCCAGTACTGCGCCGCCTGGTTCGACGAAGGTCAGTCCCTGTGGCCGTTGCCCTGGAAGAAGGAGACGCTCTATCGCGGCTGGCTTGGATATGCCGCCCTCGACAAGAGCCCGTGGATGATGGGGCTTCGGGGGGTGGGCCGGGAAGTGGCCTCCCTTCCGTGCACCCCCGATGCGGCGATCGACTGGGCTCTCGGGATGCTGGAAGTGCCCGAGAAGGCGATGGATGACTACCTCTACGCCTCGCTCCTGAGCGTCGGGGGATGGGCGGCGTGGGCCCGCTACCTGCGCTGGCAGGCCGAGCTTGCCGGGAAACAGGACGACACGATGCGCGAGCTGCTCGCCATCCGCCTGGTCTGGGACGCCCTTCTGTTACAGATCCGGAAGAGCCTGTACCTCGAGAAAAAATGGAGGGAGGCTCTCGCAGAGGCGGCCGTTTCCGCGGCTCCCGCCGATCCGGCCCACCATGTCGACGCTTTGCTTCAGATCGCCCTGGAGGCGGGTTACCGGAGGCAGCTGGTCGGTACGCTTTCGCGGGTCGGCCGTCCGGAAGAAGCGGAGATCCGCGCCGAGGCGCAGGCTGTGTTCTGCATCGACGTCCGCTCCGAAATTTTCCGGCGCGCGCTGGAGACGGTCGCGCCCGCGGTCCGGACGCACGGCTTTGCCGGTTTCTTCGGCGTCCTGGCCGAGTATCATCCTCTGGGGGCGGCGAACCCCAAGGGACACCTTCCCATCCTGTTCAACCCCTCCTACCGCATCCGGGAGGCCCCGGCCGGAGCCTCGGAGGAGGAGATCGCCGGAATGACGGACCGGCGGCGTCACCGGATCCGGGTGTCCCATGCCTGGAAGACCTTTAAGACGTCGGCGTCCTCGTGTTTTTCCTTCGTCGAATCGTTCGGCGTCCTCTCGGTCGGAAAGCTTCTCGGCGACAGCCTGGGATGGAGCCGGCCCGTGGCGCACCCCGACAGCAAAGGGCTGAAGGGAGACGAGTACGAACGCATGAGGCCCGTCCTGGATCCTCCCCGGAAAGTGTCCGAGGGAACGGAAGGCAGCGCCCCCTCGGGGATCCCCGTGGCCGACCGGCCGGCTGTGGCCGAATTTGCCCTCCGGAACATGGGGCTGATCCGGAACTTTTCGCGGCTGGTTCTCCTGGTCGGCCACGGGAGCACCACCACCAACAATCCGCAGGCCACGGCCCTCGACTGCGGCGCCTGCGCCGGCCAGACCGGAGAGGCGAGCGCGCGTATCGTGGCAGCCCTCCTGAACGATCCGGCCACGCGCAAGGGGCTCCTTAAGAGGGGGATCGACATCCCTGAAGACACTATTTTCGTGGGGGGACTTCACGATACCGTCACCGACTGTGTGGATCTTTACGACACCCAGACCCTGCCGCCCTCCCATGACGGGGATCTCCGCCAGCTGCGGCAATGGCTCGAGGCGGCAGGCCAGGCGGCGCGGATGGAACGGGCCGCGTTTCTGGGGACGGCCGGCCTTCCGGCCCCGCACGTTGCCGCCGATGTCCTGAGAAGGAGCAGGGACTGGGCCGAAGTCAGGCCGGAATGGGCCCTGGCCGGAAACGCCGCCTTCATTGCGGCTCCGCGCGCCCGGACAAGGCACAGCAATCTGGCGGGCCGATCCTTCCTGCACGATTACAACTGGCGCGACGATGTCGGATTCGCCACTCTCCAGCTGATCATGACCGCGCCGATGGTCGTGGGAAACTGGATCAACATGCAGTACTACGGGTCCATGGTCGATAACCTCAGGTTCGGGAGCGGGAACAAGGTCCTGCACAATGTGGTGGGAGGTTCCATCGGGGTTCTCGAGGGAAACGGGGGGGACCTGCGGGTGGGGTTGGCCATGCAGTCATTGCACGACGGCCGGCGCTGGATCCACGAACCCCTCAGGCTCAATGTTTTCGTCGAAGCGCCCCAGGAGGCCATCGACGACGTGATCGCCCGTCACGACCTGGTCCGGAATCTCATCGAAAACGAATGGATCTCTTTTTTCCGGATCTCAGAGAGCGGGGGGCACCTATACCGCCGGCAGGCCGGCCAGAAATGGCAGGAAATCTCCCCGAATTCCTGAGGCCAGCGTCCTGACCGGAGGAGGATTGAAGGTGGTCCATGAAAAATGCATCAAGTCCTGCGATCCGGGCTCCCTTTATGAGGGCGAGCGGGTGGCCCTCTTGACGCGACACGGAAAAGAACGCGTCATCGCGGAGGTGCTGGAGCCGCACCTCCGTTGCCGGATCGCGCACGTCTCGGAGTACGACACCGATCTTCTGGGGAGCTTCACCCGGGAGATCCCGCGGGAAGGGACCCAGATCGGGGCGGCGCGCCGGAAGGCGCGCATCGGAATGGAAATGACCCGTCTTCCGCTCGGTGTGGCCAGCGAAGGGTCCTTCGGGCCGGACCCGATGCTGGGAGTGATTCCCTGGAATAGGGAATGCCTTCTCTGGATCGACGACAGGCGGGGAATCGAGGTTTCCGGCTTTGCCCAGGGGGAGGCGGTGTCCGCCCATTCCCTCTGCGAGGGCTGGAACGATGTGGTTCAGTTTTCCCTGAGGTCGGGGTTTCCCGGACACCACCTGGTCATGCGGCCGGAAGGAGAGGGGGATCCGAGAATCTGCAAGGGGATTTCGACCTGGAGGGATCTCGAAAGGATCTACTCCCGGACGCTGGCTGTCTCCAAAAACGGACAGGTCTTTCTCGAAGTCGACCTGCGGGCCCATGCCAATCCCACGCGCATGGAGACTATCCGGAAGGCGGCCATGAACCTCCTGGAAAACCTCCGCTCTCTCTGTCCCTCCTGCGGGATGCCGGGTTTTGCGGTGGTCGAAAGGATCGAAGGGCTGTCCTGCGCCGACTGCGGGTCGGCCACCCATGAGATCCGCGCCGATCTCTTTGCCTGCCGGAAATGTGCCCATCGGGCGGTCGTGGAGAGGGAACCGGTCCGGGCCGGAAATCCGCTCTATTGCGACTACTGCAACCCTTAACCCGGTTTTACGGAGCCTTGGCATGGGGGGCTCTCGGGAGGTGTGTGCCGTTCGGGCCGGACCTCCTGAAACCGCGGGAGACGGACCGCCTCTCTTTCGACGGGGGCGGGTTGTCATGGAATGATAGGGATTTTTTGGCGTTGCCGGGCATCGTCGGTCAGACCGCGAAGAGAGACGGCATCTGTTGTGGACGGTGTTCGAGGAGGAGAGGGCATGGCCGACAATCGCAGAAGCAGGGAGGTGACGCAGGGAGTCGGGCGCTCTCCCAATCGGGCTCTTCTGCGCGCCACGGGATTTGGAGACGGGGATTTCGAAAAGCCCGTCGTGGGCGTGGCGAACGCCCACAGCACGATCACTCCGTGCAACATGGGGCTGGGGGCCCTCGCCCTGCGCGCCGAAGAAGGGCTGCGGAGAGCCGGTGCCATGCCGCAGACCTTCGGAACCATCACCATTTCCGACGGCATCTCGATGGGAACCCAGGGGATGAAATACTCGCTGGTTTCGCGCGAAGTGATCGCCGATTCCATCGAAACGGTCGTGAACGGCCAGAGCATGGACGGCGTGCTGGCCATCGGCGGCTGCGACAAGAACATGCCGGGGGCAATGATCGCCATGGCGCGCCTCGACATTCCGTCCGTCTTCGTCTATGGAGGCACGATCAGGCCGGGTCGCTACAAGGACCGCGACCTCACGATCGTGAGCTCCTTCGAGGCGGTAGGGGAATACTGCGCGGGCAGGATCGACGGGGAGGAGCTCCTGGAGATCGAGCGCCGCGCCTGTCCCGGAGCCGGGTCCTGCGGGGGAATGTATACCGCGAATACCATGGCTTCGCTCATCGAGGCCATGGGCATGAGCCTCCCTTACTCTTCCACCATGGCTGCGGAGGATCCGGAAAAGGGCGAAAGCGCGGAAAGGTCTGCGGAGGTATTGGTGAACGCGATCAAAAAACAGATTCTTCCCCGCCATATCCTGACGCGCCAGGCGTTCGAAAATGCGATCGCCGTAACCATGTCGGTGGGCGGGTCGACCAATGCCGTCCTCCATCTTCTCGCCATCGCCCACGCGGCCCGGGTTCCGCTCTCGATCGACGACTTTGAGTCCATGCGCAGACGGGTTCCGGTCCTCTGCGACCTCAAGCCCTGGGGGAGGTTCGTCGCCACCGACCTTCACCGGGCCGGGGGGATCCCCCGGGTGATGAAAATCCTCCTCGCGCACGGGGTGCTGCACGGAGAGGCCCTCACCGTGACCGGCCGGACCGTCGGGGAGATACTGGAAGAAATTCCCCCGGAACCGGACAGGGACCAGGAAGTGATCCGGCCCTGGGGCGAGCCGGTCTTCGAGCAGGGCCATATCGCGATCCTCCGGGGCAATCTCGCCCCGGAGGGAGCAGTCGCGAAGGTGACCGGATTCGAGCGTCGTTCGATTTCGGGGCCGGCACGGGTCTTCGATTCGGAAGAGGCCTGCATGGAGGCGATCCTGGCCAGGAAGATCCGGGAGGGGGATGTCGTCGTCATCCGTTACGAGGGTCCCGTAGGGGGCCCCGGCATGCGGGAAATGCTCTCCCCCACGGCGGCTCTTGTCGGCGAAGGGCTCGGGGGAAAGGTGGCCCTGATCACGGACGGGCGATTTTCCGGGGGGACCCGGGGCATGGTCGTGGGCCACGTTGCTCCGGAAGCGGCCACGGGCGGTCTGATCGCGCTTGTCGCCGAAGGGGACCGGATCACCGTCGACGCGGACCGGTCCCTTCTCCAGCTCGAGGTCCCCGAGGAGGAGATTGTCCGTCGCCGGGAGGCCTTTCGTCTTCCGCCCCCCCGCTCGCAGCGGGGAGTCCTGGCGAAATATGCCCGGCTGGTTTCTTCGGCCAGCCGGGGGGCCGTGACCGGATGACAGGCGGGATCCCCCGGAGAAGGCCGTTCTTTTTGGAACCGGCGGATTTCCGGAGTAAAATAACAAAGAGGTCTCGTTGACCCCCGATGATCTTGAAAAGGCTGTAGCGCGACTCGATGCGGGATTGACGGTTGTTTTTCCCACGGAGACGGTCTATGGGCTGGGAGCGGATGCCTCCAATCCGGAAGCCGTCAAGCGAATTTATGCGATCAAGGGTCGTCCGGCCGACCATCCCCTGATCGTTCATATCGCTAGCCTCCGGCAGCTGGACTCCTGGGCGGACCCGATCCCCCCCGAGGCCTGGAGGCTCGCGGAACGGTTCTGGCCGGGGCCGCTGACCCTGGTCCTACCTCGCCGCAGGGAGGTGTCCGGAACGGTCACGGGGGGCAGGGACACCGTCGCCGTCCGCGTTCCCGACCATCCGGTCGCCTCCGCCCGCCTCGAGACCTTCGGGGGCGGGCTCGCGGCCCCCTCCGCAAACCGTTTCGGGAGGCTCTCCCCGACCACCGCCAGGCATGTTCAAGAGGAGTTGGGGGAGGAGGCGGGGATGATCCTGGAGGGGGGGCCTTGCCGCATCGGAGTCGAGTCGACGATCGTCAGCCTGGTGGGGCAGACACCTCTGATCCTTCGTCCGGGGGCGATTTCCGCCGGACAGATCAGGGAGGTTCTGGGCAGGGAGATTGGAGGCCCCTCCGAGGGCCTAACAGGGCAACCCGCTCCCGGCGGGCTTTCCGCCCATTATGCCCCGAAAACGCCTCTCGAGGTCCTTTCGGCGGCGAGTCTTCCCGGCCGGGTTTTCCAGGTCATCCGGGCCGGGGGGAAGGCGGGGGTTCTGGCCCTGACCGGAGACGCGGGCCGCTTCGGATCAGACAAGGTCGCGATCTTCCTCATGTCGACCCGGGCGGAGGATTACGGACGCGATTTCTATGCCGCCCTGCACCTGCTCGACCGGGCCGGATGCGACCGTCTGCTGGTCGAAAGGCCGCCCGGGGCGGAGGAATGGAGCGCAGTCAGGGACCGCCTGAGGCGCGCCTTGGCCCCACGATCCGCCACATGGCCTTCGGAGACCTGAATCCATGGATTTTTCCAGATGACCGCAGACAGGAAAGGAACGGTTCCCGGCCTCGCCTCCCTTGGGATTTCTCCTTTCGGCGCCGCGAAGGGATCTCCGGCAGGTATCTGCCTTCTGGATCCGCGGGGGCAGATCCTGTTCCGCAGTCCATCCTTCGAGGAAATTCTGGGAGCGCTCTCCCTGTCCCAAACGGAAAGTCCGCCATTGGCGTTAACGGACGCCCTCCTCTCCCTCGCCCGTTCTCCCTCCCCTGAGAAGGAACGCCGACTCCAGTATATGGCCTCCGATCCGGGCGGACAGGTCCACGTCGTCGATTGCCAGATCTTCTCCCTTTCCGCCGGAAACGGTTTCACGGGCGGATCCCTGATCCATGTGCAGGATATGACCGACCTCGAGGCGCTTTCCCGGGAGACCCTGACCTTCGGCCGCTATCAGGATGTGCTGGGAAAGATCGCGCATCTTGCGGTCACCGGCGCCAGGATGGCGGAGGTGGCGGAGTTGGCGGCCCGGGAGACGGCCCGGGCCCTGAATGTGGAATTCTGCAAGATCCTGATTCCGGGAGACTCCGATCCGCTCCTTCATCTTCTGGCCGGTGTCGGCTGGAAGGAGGGTCTTGTGGGAACCTACGTCCAGGAGGGCGGGTTCCATTCGCAGGCGGGGTTCGCGATCCGTGAGAGAATGCCGGTTGTCGTCGAGGATCTTCTTTCCGAGAAAAGGTTTTCTCCTTCGACTCTCCTTTCGGGCCACAATGTCCGGTCTGGGGTGAGCGTTCCGATGATGTTCCACGACCAGGTCCTGGGTGCGATGAGCATCCACACCCTTTCGGTCCGCAGATTCGACGAGCGGGAAATCGGATTTCTCGAGACGGTGGCCAATACAGTCGCGACGATCCTCGAAAGATGGAAACGGGAAGAGATCCAGCTCTCCCTCTACAACAGGCTTTTCGCCCAGCTACAGGACGGGGTCATCCTGACCGATGTGCGGGGAGTGATCCTCGAGTGGAACCCGGCGATGGAACGGATCTCGGGGTGGTCGCGCCAGGAGGCGATAGGCAAGACTCCGTCCATCCTTTCTTCAGGACGGCAAGGGTCTGAATTCATTCAGGGACTCTGGAGGACAATCCTGTCGGGGAAGTCCTTCACCGGCCGCTTCATCGACCGCCGAAAGGACCGCACGGAGTTTCTCGTCTGGGAGAATATCAGCCCCGTGATGGATCCCGACCACACGATCCGGTACTTCCTTGCGATCCTGACCGATCTCTCCGAGCGGGAAAAGCTTTTGGAGGCCCTGCGCCACACGGAACAGATCAAGCTGTTCGGCCAGTTGGCCGGAGGCCTCCTCCACGAGATCCGCAACCCTCTCATCGGCATGGGAAGCCTGGCCGACCATATCGCCGATGTCAGGAGCCTTCCCGACGAGATCCGGAGGCAGGCCGGACTGATCGCCGGCGAAGCCCGGCGGATCGACGACCTCCTGGAGTCCCATCTCTCCGTTCTTCGTCCCAAGACATTCGACTTTCAACCGCTAGACCTTGAAGAACTTGTCCGGGATGCCGAGTCCCTTCTCCGGCAGACCCTCCTGAAAGGGGGAGTCCGGTTCGTCTTCCAACCGGCCGAGGAGGGGGTTCCTTTGGTCGAAGGGGCCCGGGGACCGCTCCAGCAGGTTTTTCTCAACTTGATGATGAACGGCCTTGAGGCCATGCCTGGAGGCGGCGTTCTTTCGGTCCGCCTTTCCGGGACGACCTTCAGGGACCGGAAAGGGGTCTCCATCGTCGTCCGGGATTCGGGAAAAGGGATTCCCGAGTCTCTCCTGAAACGTCTGAATGAACCTTTCTTCACTCACGGCAAGGCCAAGGGGGTCGGGTTGGGGCTGGCCATCACGCGGGATATCGTGGATCGCCATGGGGGACAGCTCATCATCGAAAGTCCGGTCGGGGAGGGAGTCCGCGCGACGGTCTGGCTTCCGGAAAAACAGGAGGAGTCATGATTTCGAACGTTCTGCTGGTGGAGGATGAGGCGTCGATCCGGGAGGCATTTGCGCTGAAATTCTCCGAAAAAGGGTACATGGTCCAGACAGCCAAAAGCGGGGAAGAGGGGGTCGATATTCTCAGGAGTTCTCCGCCGGATATCCTGGTGCTGGACATGGTCATGCCCGGAATGTCGGGAATCGACCTTCTGAAGGAGGTGAGGGCCGCCGACCTCGATATTCCTGTCATTGTGCTGACGGCGCGCGGCACCATCAAGGATGCTGTGGAGGCCATGCGTCTCGGGGCTTTCGACTTCGTGACGAAGAGCATCGACATGGACGAGCTCTTCCTCTCCCTTTCGAATGCCGCGCGCTTCCTTGCCCTCTCCAGGGAGGCCCGCTACTGGACAGGTCGGGAGTCGGGCCGCTACGCCCTGGACCGGATGGTTTCGGAGAGTCAGGCGGGAGAAGCCCTCAGGCGCCAGATCGCGGACCTCGCGGAGAACGACCGCGTGACGGTGCTCCTGCAGGGAGAAACGGGCAGCGGCAAGGAGTATGTCGCCAAGGTCCTGCACTACAACGGGCCCTCCGGGGACCGGCCCTTCATCGAGGTGGACTGTCCGGCCATTCCTTCGGAGCTCTTCGAGAGCGAGCTCTTCGGCTACGAGAAGGGCAGCTTCACGGGAGCCACCGGACGCCGGATCGGGCTCGTCGAGCTGGCGGACGGCGGGACGGTGCTGCTAGACGAGATCGGGGATCTCCCCCTGCCCCTCCAGGCCAAGCTCCTCCGGGTGATCGAGGAACGGACAATCCGCCGGGTCGGAGGCGGGGCCCCCTTTCCGGTCAATGTCCGCTTCATGGCAGCCACCCATCGGGATCTGCGGGTCGCAGTGCGGGAAGGCCGGTTCCGGGAGGACCTTTTCTATCGTCTCAATGTCGTGACGCTGACCATTCCTCCCCTCCGGGAGCGCCGGGAGGACATCGTCCCCCTGGCCGAACGCTTCCTCCACCAGTCGGCGCAGACCTTCCGCAAGAAGATCCTCCGGATCTCCCCGGCCGCCCAGCGACTTCTCCGGGACTACTCCTACCCCGGGAACATCCGCGAGCTTTCCAATCTGGTCGAGCGGGCCGTTCTTTTCTGTTCGGGGAGCCAGCTCGAGACCGGACATTTTCCCGCAGACCTGGGCTCGGTTGGTCTCCCCGGCCGCTCCTCCGCCCCGTCCCCGATCCTTGCAGAGGATTCTCGCACACTCGTCGTGTCCTACCGGATGGGGGAAGACTCCCTGGAAGGGGTCGAGCGGCGGCTGATTTCCGACATTCTTGCACGGGCCGGGGGCAACAAGAGCCGGGCGGCGGAGTTCCTGGGCATCAGCCGCTGGGCTCTCGACCGGAGACTGAAAGGAGAGCGGCCCGAGGAGTCGAAATCCGCCGGGGAATCCGGCAACGATCAGGGGCCGGAGGGAGGGATTCCCCAGAATCCCTCACGGCGGACCGCCTCCGGCCAGACGTAACAGGTCGCCCCCAGCTCCCGCTTGTACCCTTCCAGGCATTCCGTGCAGTAGGGAATGCAGCGGACAATCTCCTTTTCCCGGCCGGCTGCGGCCTTGGCAGGAAAGTCGGGATCGGCGAAGAGCGGCCGGGCCAGGGCCACGGCATCGGCCGCTCCCGACTCCAGAAGGGCTTCGGCCATCCGGGGATGGTCGATTCTCCCGTTGGCCATGACCGGGATCCGGACGGCCGGCTTGAGAAGGGCCGCCAAATCCTCCTGATAGGGGGAATGCTGGGTCCGTTTCCTGACCCAGTCCTCCCGCCAGGAGTCATACATCCCGCCGACCGCGATCAGGTAAGAGACCCCTTCTTCCTCCAGCCTTCTCGCGAATTCCGGAGCCATCTCCGCCGTGAATCCCCCCGGCATCCATTCGTCGACCATGAAGTGGTAGCCCAGGATCAGATCCTTCCCCGCCTCCTTCCGGATCGCCCGGACTGTCTCCAAGGCGAACCGCATCCGGTTTTCGGGGGTTCCTCCGTAATTGTCGGTTCGCCGGTTGGTCCGGGGAGAGATGAACTGGGTGTGGAGGTATCCGCTTCCCCCATGGATCTCCACCCCGTCGAAGCCGCATTCCCGGGCGGTCCGGGCGGCCGAACCGAAAGAACGGATGATCTCCCCGATTTCCTCGATTGTCAGGGCGCGGGGGAGGAGCGTGGTTCCCGGGAACGGTTCGAAAGGGACGGGCGAGGGGGCGATGCGTTCTTGGTTCCAGGCATAGCGGCCGCCGTGAACCAGCTGGAGCGAGGCCAGGGCCCCTTCCCGGCGGATTGCCCGGGAGAGTTCAACGAGACCCTTCCGGCAGGAGTCGTCCCAGATCCGGAGCTGTCGGGGGGACTCGGCCCCCGAGGGATGGACAGAGGCGTATTCGGTGATCACAAGGGCGGCTCCCCCTCGGGCCCGGCGGGCATAATGGCCTATCATGCGGTCGGAGACCGTTCCGTCGGGATGGGCGTATCCGACGAACATGGGGCAGAAGACGATCCGGTTCCTGAGGGTTGCGGGACCCACGGGAAGGGGAGAAAAAAGGCGGCTCGGGTCCAACGTGGTCTCTCCTGGGGGCGGGGTTTGGCCGGAGGGCCTCTGGCCGGCAATCGGAGGGTCCCGGGAATTCACAGTTGAAAATGTAGGCCCGGGGTCGATTGTCGTCAAGGGGATTGGAGGGAGATTTCCGGCGTATTAGGGGGACGGCGGCCCCAAAAAAAAGGAGGGGATTTCTCCCCTCCTCGAAAGATGTGGTCCTCCCGGGCGGAAGGACTTCTGAAATGGCCCTAATAGGCCTTGGAAAATCCCGCTTCGTCGCCGTAGTTCCACAGCTTCTGGGCGGCCGACCACTTCCATTTCTTCGAAAGTGCGGTCAAGAAGGTGTCCACGTCGGCGTCGGTCACCGTGCGTGTCGCCATGAAACGGCAACGGTACCAGTTGACCATCATGAGGTCGTCGCTCACGTATCCCGGCCAGACCTTGGTGCCCCGGTTCGAGACGAACTCGATCTTGAAGGCCCCGTAGTCGTCGAACATCGGGATTCCGTCTTCGGTGATGATATAGACATCCACCCCCACAAGGGTGATGGGTTTGGCGGGCCGCTTCGCGCGGCCGGTCGTCGCTTTTGTCAGCATGGAAAAGGCTCCTTCGGTAGGTGGGGTGTCAGACAGTGTCCATGGCCCGGATGATGGCGTCGGCGTATTGGTCGGTCGAAGCGGTGCCGCCGGCATCGTATGTCAGGGTCTTGCCTTCGGCCAGGACCTTGTTCATGCCCTTTTCGATCTTGTCCGCGGCGGCGCCTTCGTTGATCCAGCGGAGCATCATCACCCCCGAGAGGAGAACGGCCGACGGGTTGACCTTCTTCATGCCGGCATACTTCGGGGCCGACCCGTGAACGGCTTCGAAGATCGAGCAGTTGTCACCGATGTTGGCGCCCGGCGCAAATCCCAGACCTCCCACGAGACCGGCGCAGAGATCGGAGAGGATGTCCCCGTAGAGGTTCGGCAGCACAAGACAGTCGAACTGTGCGGGATTTCTTACGAGCTGCATGGAGCAGTTGTCCACGATGATGTCTCCGGCTTCGATCTCGGGATACTTCTTGGCCACCTCCCGGAAGGCCTCGAGGAAGAGTCCGTCGGTCATCTTCATGATGTTGGCCTTGTGGACGCACTGGATTTTCTTGCGCCCGTTGGCCTTGGCCCACTTGAAGGCGAACTCCGCAATGCGGACCGATCCCGGCCAGGTGATGACCTTGAGGCACTGGGCCACCTCGTTGGAGACCATGTGCTCGATGGCGGCGTAGGAGTCTTCGGTGTTTTCCCGGAAGGTAAGGATGTCGATCTTGTCCCAGGGGCGCTTGAGCACGGGGATGAGCTTGGCCGGACGCACGTTGGCGTACAGGTCGAACATCTTCCGGAGCGTCACGTTGGCGCTCTTGTGGCCCGTGCCGATCGGGGTGGTCGTGGGCCCCTTGATCGCGATCTTGTTCTTAGCGATCGACTTGATCGTCTTTTCGGGGAGAAGCGTCCCGTACTTGTCGAGGCAGTCGAGGCCGATGTCCTCATACTCCCAGGTGATGTCCACGCCGCTGTGGTCGATGATTCTCCGGACCGCCTCGCAGATTTCCGGCCCCGTTCCCTCGCCGGGAAGCATCGTGATGACATGTTTTCCCATCGTTTGAAACCTCCATTCGTCATTCATTCAAATCGAGTGTGTTCCCGTTCCTTTCCTCATTGAAAGGAGGGCGCCGGAGAACTAAAGCAAAATGAATGCCCAAAATGGATGTTCGCGTAATAATGCATCATAAAACAAAATAAAAAGATTTCATTCGCCGCCTCCGGCCTTTATGTGCGAAAACAGATCAACGAAATCGCACGCTCCGGCCCGACATGTGCGAAATCGCTTCTGGCCGGGGGAAGAATGTTCCGAAGGGAGGTGGCGTTCCTTCAACGAAAAGATCGCGACGAAGGGGGCTGTTGACCCATGAGGATTTCAAGAAATTCTGAATATTTCATAAATCTTGCTTTAATCAGCTTCTGTTTTTTACGAAGACCTCAGGAATGGGAGAAAATGGAGGACTAAACCGACAGAAAGAGGAGAAGTCAGGAGCGTAAGGGATCCAGAATGGCTCGAAGGAGGCCCCCCAAAGGCGCGCACCTCGGGTATTGGCCGGCGGCACAGGGCCTTCCCGGATTTTCGGGGGGCGATAAAGGCAATAGAGGCCCAGGAGTCCGAAGCCCATCTTTCCCGAGGAGTCGAACTGGCAAAGAAGTCCCGGAATGTCCGGGTCGATTGTCTCGATCTTGAGACGGATCATATTGAAAAGGAAATCGCGAGCCCCCTCAGAGGCTGACTTTGAAATGGCCTTGCGGGGGACCGGTCGAGCGCTCCGGTCTTCTCCAGGTATGATATAATGAATCTAATATTTAAGACCGGCCGACGGCCGGAATGTTTCCCCCAACGAAAGGACCGCCCATTTCCGGACTGACCGGCAATCTCTCGGGCCTCAAGGCCAGCCAGCTCAAATCACTCTCCCGTCTCCATGGCCGAAAGATCGCTCCCGGCCTCTGGATCACCCTTGAAATCGCGCGCCAGATGGCGCTTCTGAGCCACGAAACCGGACGGCAGATCGCCCTTCTCATCACCCGGGAAGGAACGGTCGCCATGGTCGTGGTCGGGACCGCACGCGAGATCTTCCTCTCCGAGCTACCTCCCTCCCGCTCCGGCGGGCGCTCGCTTCGGGGAGTGCGTATGGTCCACACCCATCTCCAGGGCGAGGGCCTCTCCCAGGACGATTTAAACGACCTGGCCCTGCTCCGCTTCGATGCCATGGTGGCTCTCCAGATGCACAGGGATTCGGGACTTCTGGACCGGGTGAGCGTCGCGACCGTCAATCCCGATCCCCAGGGGGAACCTCCCTGGATCATCGAGGCCTCCCGCCCGGTGACTCCGGAGAGCCTGTCTGCCGGCGGCCGGATCGAGGCTCTGGAGGAGGAGCTCTCCAGAAGCCTCTCCGCGGCCATGAAAAAGACCACGGGGCAGGAACGGGCCCTCCTTGTCTCCGTCTCGCCCGATTCCATCACCGACCAGGAGGATGCCCTGGCCGAACTCTCCGAACTCGCCCGCTCCGCCGACGTCGATGTCCTGGGGGTGGTCCGGCAGCGTCTCGCCCGTTACCACCCCACGACCCTCATGAGCATCGATCGTCTCAAGTCCCTTCTGATCCACGCTCTCCAGGTCCATGCCACCCTGATCATCTTCGAACAGGAGCTTTCTCCGAACCAGGTCCGGAAGATTGCGGAGATGACCGAACTCAAGGTGATCGACCGGACCCAGCTCATCCTGGACATCTTTGCCCGTCGGGCGCACAGCCGCGACGGAAAACTCCAGGTGGAGCTGGCCCAGCTCAAGTACCTTCTCCCCCGCCTCTTCGAACGCTCCACCGCCCTCTCCCGCCTGACGGGCGGCATCGGCGGACGGGGACCGGGAGAGACCCGGCTCGAGGAAGACCGGCGACGGGTCCGGGACCGGATCGCCTCCCTCACCCAAAGACTCCGCCATCTCGAGGTGGAGCGGGCCGAACGCAAGAGCCGCCGCCGGGAGGCGGCGCTCCCTGTTGTCTCGCTTGTGGGCTATACCAACGTCGGAAAATCCACCTTGCTGAACCGCCTCACCAAAAGCCAGGTTCTGGTGGAAGACAAGATGTTCGCGACCCTCGACCCCACGACCCGACGCCTCCGGTTCCCCCGGGAACGGGAGATCATCCTGACCGACACCGTGGGGTTCATCCGGGATCTTCCCGCCGATCTTCGGAGGGCCTTCATGGCGACCTTCGACGAGCTCCGGGACGCCGACCTGATCGTCCACGTGACAGACGCCTCCCACCCCCAGTGCGACCTCATGGTCGAACGGGTGGAGACGATCCTCCGGGAGATGGATCTCCACCGGATCCCGACCCTCCTCCTCTTCAACAAGTGCGACCAGATCTCCGCCGATACCCGGCGCATCTTCGAACTCCGCTACCCGGGGGCGGTCTTCGTCTCGGCCCTTGATCCCGAGAGTTTAAGACCCCTTGAGAGGATCCTCGAGACCCGCCTCTTTGAAAAACCGCTCGAATCGCTGGTGGCTGGAGGCTCCGACTGATGGTTGTTCTTCCGGTTCCCGGCGACCTCTGCCAGGAGTGCGGGCTCTGCTGCCGGTTTTCCGATCCCTCCGTGCTCACCCCCTGGGCCGTCCGGCCGGGGGCGGCCCCCCTACCCTCGCCCTTTCGTCCTCCGAACCCCCTGGCCCTGATTCCCGGAGCCGGACGGATGGATCTTCCCGTGCTGGTCTGCGACGCCTTGAGATCCGACTCCTACCGCTGCGCCTTCTGGGGGAGCCACCCCGCCGACTGCCGTCTCTATCCCCTCGTCCTGGTCTACAGGGACGGAGGCTTCCTTCTGGCCCTCGACCCCGACTGTCCCTTTGCCGCCCGGGAGCCCCATTCCTTTTTTCTCGACTGGGCCACCCGGTTTCGGGAGGAGGAATGGAAAAGGCTTCCGCGGGCCGCTGTCCCGGTGCTTGCCGAACTTGCCCGCTTGGAAGACCATCCTCATTACCGGCCCGTCCTTCCCCTGCCCGAACCGGAAGGGCCGATGCCGTCATGACCGGAAGGCGGCAGGGTCTCTCCCCGGCCCGTCTCCGAAAGTACCTGTCCGCCTGCGGGGAGGGTCCCTTTTCCTGGCGGCATCCTGCGGCCCATTACCTCTTCTCCGACCGATTCTCTCTCTTCCTGTGCGAGACCCGCTCCGCCGGAGAGGTCCTGATGGGAGAGACGGCCGACGGGGTCCTCTTCCTCCCCGTTCCCCCTCCCCTTCTCCTTCGTCCGGAGCCGGGTCTTCATGAGCGGGGGAGGCTCCTTGACGCTCTTTTCCGGGAGATGGCCGCCATAAACCCGGGACGGCCCTCTCCCTTTCTTGAAAATTGCCCCCTGGGAGCTCTGGTCTCCGGTCCTTTTCGGATTGAACCCTCCGACCGCGAATACCTGTTGGCGGCCCCGCATCTTCTCGACCCCCGCGGAGAGTCGGGCCGCCAGACGAGATGGGAGAGAAACCGCTTTCTCCGGGACCATCCGGAGGTTGTGGTCCGCCCTGTGGCCCCGGAAGAGGCTCCGGCCCTCCGTCCTTTTGTGGCGGAATTTGTCCGGACGCGAAAGGGGGCTGTGCCTGGATCCCTTCAGGAGCTTTTGGCCCTCGACATGGGGCAGGCCTTCGAGCGGGCCCTTCTTCTGGGGGCCGGAAGGGAGGTCGAGGGATGGGTGTTGGAAGAGAAGGGGACGATCCTGGGGCTTCAATGGTACGGGCGCTGGGAGGGGGAAGAGACTCTGGTCTGTTTTCTCGAGGCCCGGAGGCCGGGGGTCTCGAACCTGGGAGGCCTCATGACCCGCCTCGTGCTCGAATCGGCCGGGTCGGGGATCCGATGGGTGAATCTCATGGGAGGGGGGGGACTGGGAGGTGTTGAGCGGGCCAAACGTCTCCGTCCCCATCACCTGGTCCTTCCGCTCTTCCGGGTTTTTTCGGACTAGCTTTTCAACGCCTCTCCCTCGAGGATTTCGGCGAGGATCCGTTGGGCTCTGGGAAGATCGGGAAGGTTTTTCCCGAAGACCCGGATGATTTCCTGGCGGACCGGGATCCCTTCCAGCATTTCAGCAAGGAGCGTCTCTCCTACCCGGCCGGAGAGGGGGTCATAGATCTCGAGGGCGGAGGCCCCCTCCTGGGCGGGATTTTCCGGGCGCGCATCCCGGCTCGCCACATCGACGGTGATCTCTCCGTCGCCCAGGACATACCCCCTCTTTTCGGCCTCCTTCCGGAGCTCGCCTGCGTCGGGAATCTTTCTCCGGCGTCCTCCGGGTCCGGTCCGGACCCGTTCGTAAACCAGCTCCCAGGCCTTTTCCCGGGCCAGGAACCTGCGCCAGCCTTCCCCGAGCCGGCGAAGGAGCGGACTATGCGCGGTGGGCCAGTCCCGGACGTGTTCCAGCAGAAAATGGTCGGTCAGGGTCCGGAAGCGGTCGAGGTCGGAGGCGGGGTCGTGGGGAAGGAGCTCCCGGAGGGTTTCTCCCAGGAGTTCCCGGAGGGCCAGGTCGAAGGCCCGGGTCGTGCGGTGGAAGTAGATCTGGGCATACATGTACCGGCGGATCTGGATGAACTGCTCGAAGACCCCGAGTCCGGCCCGGTGAAGGACCAGGCGTCCCTTCTGGAAATGGGTGTAGTAGAGGAGCCGTTCGAGGTCCACAGGACCTGCGGATACGCCGCACATGTAGCTGTCCCGAAGGACGTAGTCGAGGTTGTCGACGGTGAAGATCCCCGAATAGAGGGGCTTGAGGGCCGAAAGGATGGGGAGGTCCTCCGGGACCGGGTTCGGTCCCTTCCCCTTTCCGACCAGATAGGCGATCCAGTCGGACGAAAGGCGTTCGCCCGGGGCGAAGGCTCCGGAGAGACCCCGGTCGATCCGTTCGATGACCGGCCGGAGCGGCCCCCGGATCAGGATCTGGCTCATCTGCTCGTGGGAGCGTCCGAAGCGGGGAATCCCGACATTCTCGTCGAAAAAGTGGCAGAAGGGCCCGTGGCCGGTGTCGT
>JAKAWK010000044.1 GCA_021827365.1 Nitrospirota bacterium | reverse complement strand
TCCCCGCGGGAATCCAGAACGAAGGTCCGGTGGGGAAGTCCTGTCAGAAAATCGTGGTGGGCATCGTGATAGAGGTTCGAGACAAGACTGTTGACCTTCGAAATGTCCTGTGTGATCCGTGTGGCCGTCACCCCAAGAAAGGTCGAGAAGAAAATAAAGGAAAAACCGAAAAGCCCTGAAGTCAGGAGAAGGCGCCTCCGGGCCGCAACCTCCCGAATCGACTCCGTCCCTTTGAGGGTCGTCCTGAGCTTTTTCAGAGAGAGGGTCGTTGTGGGGAGGGTCACTGACCTGTCAGCCTTCAGGAATTGGACTCGGGTCTCCATGAGGCCCCTCTGTCTCAGGGTTCAGGCCGTTTCAAGAAGGGAGGGGTCGACCCCGGACAGGATCTCTGATAGTTCCGGGCTTCCGGAAAGAGGACCTTTACCGGGAAAAAGCTTTTGAAGGACTTTAAGGTCGGAAAACAGATTTTCAATCCCGGTCGTATAGCCCACCAGGGAGGCCTTTTGGGCCGAATCCAGATATCCGTTGCAGCCCAGGCGTATCTGCCGGGTATCGGCCACGAGATGGTCAATGACTTGAACCTTTCTGGAAAGAACCCGGATTTCGTTTTCATTGTTCAGGAAGGAGAAGAAAGACAGAAGAGCCCCGCCATAGGAGACAATGATGAGAAGGGTCAGCCCGGCGAGAAAAAAGGCCAACGTACGCCCAGACCAGAGCCAGGGGGCCACTTTCAGGATTTTCCATTCTCTGGAGAGTCTTTCCTGAAACATCGGACTCCTGACCTGCCCCCGGCACCCGGGGGAGGTATGCCGGGGGGTAAACTTCCGGGACGGAAGAAAGCTAACGGGCCTGGCGTCTCGGAGGGGAGGGCGCGGGATCGGGAAGGGCGGACCGGAGAACCGTCCGGTGGAAACTCACCACAACCCCTTCTATCTCTCCGGCCTGTCGGAGGATGGGCGCGGCAAATCCGCTTACGGGAATGGTTGAGCCGTCAGGAAGGGAGAGGGAGGTCCCGGAAGGAAAGGGGACCCGTTCCTTCTCCCTGAGAACCACCTCGACAGGGTCCAGATTCTCCCGGTTCCCGCTTGCGTCCAAAAGGGTGAGAACCCGGGAGAAGGGTTTTCTCCGGATCGAAGAGAGGGATTTTTTCATCATGTGCCGGGAGAGCGTGTTTCCGAAGAGGATCCGTCCCCGGGCATCGGTGACGATCATGGCCTCCCCTAGGACGTCCAGCACATTCCGGAACAGATGTTCATCTTTTCCGGTCTTTTGAAGTCCAGGACTCCGGGGGGAGATCTGTTCCCTTGGCTCATCGTGAGGGGGAGTGTCCCATTCGAGAAGCGCCCCCACTTCTTCCTGCGTCAATATTCTTTTTTTCATAGGTCACCGCCTTGGGCTCCGTGTCCGGATCAGCACCCTGGGGTGCATCATAATTTCTGTCCCCCATTATCCGGCCTCTTCCCATTCGAGAAAATGACTGAGATCACAGAATCCTGTGATCTATGTCACGATATGGATGATTAGGAAAAGGACCGAAAAAATTCCTGATCCGGCCTTTCCTTAAATTCATTTTACACCCAAGTTGCGGAGTCGCAAGGGCGAATGGCATGCCAGGGAAGTTTTTTCAGGAAGTGTACGGCGAAACGGGGGGGGGAGATCCGGGAGGAGGCTTCGCCTTTCCACCGGATCAGGCCTAGGAAATCCCTAGCATCCCGAAGCTATCAGTCCCAGGCGCCGGAAGGTTCCCGAGAGTGAGGAACGGGTTTCAGGAATGCCTCGTCCTTCGGGTCGGAGATGATGGATGGCCACATCCCGGAAGCGGCCCTCCACGCAGTATCCGTACCGGAGCTCGCCCGAAAGGCGCCAGTCGATCTCCACGGCATCGGAAAGCGCCGAACCAAGCCGGCTGTGGATTCCTTCGGAACTGCCACGGATGCACAGGGCGACAGCTTCCGAATCACCGACGCCCACGGCATCTCCCTCCCGCACGAGGGCCCGAAGGAGATCGGCGTGGGATTCGGCCATTTCGAGACGGTCAGGCTGGAAGGAAAGCATTCCGAAGCCTTCCCCCGCTTCGGACATATGGGAGGCCAGGGTCATGAGGGACTTTTTCCGGAGAATCGGCCCGTCGGTCTCGATCTCGGGAATGAGGCCCAGGCGGATCATTCTCTCTCCGGTGCGTCCGGCATATTCCCCGATCCAGCGGGCCCAGGAACTTCGGACATACCGGGTCCAGTAATCCATCCGGGGGAGGGGGGCACCGACCCATCCCAGAAGGTGCACTCCAAAGATGACGGGAAGAAGGCATTCCCGGGTCCAGGGCCGATCCTCGTGACGGACGATGAAGAGCCTGCGGCCCTTTAAGCCGAGTTCGTTTCCCCAGGAGAGGGAGGAGGATATCTCCTCGGTCCGGTGACGGAGAACATGGCCCGACCGGGTGGCCTCGAAGCGGACCTGCCGGTGTCCCCCCATCCCGTCAGCCATGACGAGGCGGACATGACCCATCGAAGAGGGAAGGGTCGACATAAGGCATAGCGCCAGTTGGTCCTGGTCCTGCTGTTCGAATGCGGGTCTCATGGCATTGCCTCCGATATGGAAACCTTCGTCACACCCTCTTTTCGGCGCAAAGGACGGAAAGCATGATCAAATCTTTACAGAAGACCGCTCCTCCCAGACTGATCCAAAAACTTCGTTTTCCATTATAACAGACACCCTTCAGTCGCGGCATCTCGCGAGCGGAGGAGATCCCTCCCAGCGAATTCTCCCGCCTTTCCCCGGAGATTGGCCATGGTATACTTTAGCCGGGAACGGGTTCAATTCCAGCGTTCTTTTCAAGAAATCTCCGGCAAGGAGGGAAAGGAATTCCTTTCTGTTTGCAGCATCCCGCCGATTTGGGTCAACTCCAGAAGTGTCAGCCATTCTCTCCTTGGGTTCGATGAAAATCCGGACCTGCTTGATTCCGGGAGGAGTCCATGAAAAAGATGATGCAGGCGATAGAGGTTCCGGCGCCCGGCGCCCCCTTCGAACTCGTCAGCCGTCCGGTCCCCGAGCCTGCTACCGATGAAGTCCTCCTCAGGGTCGAGGCCTGCGGGATATGCCATGGCGATGCCCTGGCCATGGAGGGAACCTATCCCGGCCTCACCTATCCGGTGATCCCCGGACACGAGGTGATCGGGACCCTCGTGGAGATGGGGAGTCTGGCCTCCTTCACCTGGCGTCCGGGCCAACGGGTGGGGGTCGGATGGCACGGGGGGCATTGCGGGCAGTGCGCCCCGTGCCGGAGGGGGGATTTCTGGCATTGCGACCACGTGCAGACGACAGGCCTTACCCGCAACGGAGGTTACGCCGAATATCTCGTGGCTCCCGCCAATGTCCTTGTCGAAATTCCCGAGGGGATCCCGTCCCGGGAGGGAGCTCCCCTTCTCTGCGCCGGAAACACGGTTTATGCCGCCCTGAAGAAGAGCGGTGCGAAGGGGGGGGACCTGGTGGGCATCATCGGTCTGGGCGGGCTCGGACATCTGGCGGTCCAGATTGCCAAAAACCTTGGGTTCCGGACCATCGCACTGACCCGGGGAAGGGAGAAGGCCGCCCTGGCCAAACGGCTGGGGGCCCATCACGTCATCGACACCGGCGGCGAATCGGCCGCCTCGGAGCTTAAAAGCCTGGGCGGGGCCCGCTTTATGCTTTGCACGGCCCCAAACAGCCGGCTTATTGCGGAGCTCCTGCCAGGGCTTGACCGCGGGGGAAAGATGACGGTCGTCTCCTTTTCCCGGGGAATGATCGAGATTCCCCATGCCCTTCTTCTGGGAGAGGCTATCACGCTTGAAGGAACGGCGGGGGGGCGGATGGAGGAGGCTCTGAGATTTTGCGAGATGGAGGGGATCCTTCCGATGGTCGAGGAGTTCCCTCTTTCCGAAGCGCCGGAGGCCTTCCGGAGGATGATGGAAGCCAGGGTGCATTTTCGGGCTGTTCTGACGATGGGAGGAGATCATGAATGACCTTTATGCCTTGATCCGTAGGCGGCATTCGGCCCGGGTTCCCTTCGACCCGGAGGCCCCCGTCTCCCGGGAGGATCTGACGAAGATCCTGGAGGCAGCCTCCTGGGCCCCCACCGCCCACAACATGCAGAACTACGAGGTCATCGTGGTGGACGATTCCGCTCTTCTCCAAAGGCTAGGAGAGCTGAAATCCGGTCTCTCCCTGGACTTCATCCGGGAGAATTTCCAGCAGCTCTCCTTTTCCGAGGAGGAGCTGAAAAGGAAAAAAACGGGGATCCTGGCCTCCATGTTTCCCCCGTCGTGGCGTGATCCCTCCCTTTTTTCAAAACTTGAGGAGGCGGCCTTCTCCGAAGGACCCTCCTTCATGAGCCAGACCATCCGGCACAGTCCGACCATCCTTGTCGTCACCTACGACACCCGAAAACGTGCGCCTGCGTCGGAAGGGGACATTCTGGGATTCATCAGCCTGGGGTGCGTGCTTCAGACAATGTGGCTCGTTTCGGAATCCCTTGGCATCGGCTTCCAGGTCATGAGCGCCTTCAGCAGTCCTGCTGTCGAGCCAGAAGTCCGGAAGATCCTGGGGTTTCCCAATCATGAAAAGATTGCCTATGCCGTCCGGCTTGGTTATCCGCTGAAAGAATCCCGGCCCGAGATCGAGAAATATCTGCGGGTTCGCCGGGATCTCTCTGATTTCACCCATCTGAATCGCTACGGGGAGAGATTTCCCTCCGTTTCCGGGAAAGGTTGACCGGCTTGGGCCAGTCTCGATCGGATCAGGGGAAATGTTGGGATGAAATCCTTAAAAAAAGGAGGCCTGTCCTTCGTTCTCTCTCTTCCGCCATTTTTAAAATGGTTCTCCTCTCCCTGATCATGGGAGGGGTCCTTCTCGCAGGCCCCCCGGCCAGATCCGCGGAGCCGGTCTTCCTCTCCCGCGAAATGACCGGAGGGATCAAGTCCTACCGGGTCCGGCCGGGAGACATCCTTTTGGGGATCAGGTCACGATTTGGACTCTCCCTGTCCACCCTGGTCCGGGAGAACGTCATCAGGAACCCCGACCTCATTCATCCGGGACAGATTCTTCGAGTCGACAGCCGTCACCTTGTTCCTCCATCCCCCGGCGACGGGATCCTGATCAATCTTCCCGAGAAGATGCTGTTTTATTTCTCCGCAGGTCGACTCGTTCTTTCGGCTCCCGTCGCTCTGGGAAAACCTTCCTGGCCCACTCCGGAGGGCCGCTACCGGGTTGTTGCAAAACGGATCGACCCCGATTGGGTGGTTCCCCCGTCGATTCAGAGGGAGATGCGGCGTCAGGGACAGAGGATCCTGACGCGGGTTCCCCCGGGTCCGGACAATCCTCTGGGACATTACTGGCTGGGGCTTTCCCTGCCCAATTACGGAATCCACGGAACGAATGCCCCCTCAAGCATCTATACCATGACCACGCATGGCTGCATTCGCCTAAACCCCGGGGATATCGAAGCCCTCTTTAGGAAGGTCTCCCTGGGGACCCCCGTCTGGATCGTCGACCGGCCCGTCCTCCTGGAGCGTTCGCCCAAAGGCCGCCTCTATCTTGAAGTCCATCCGGACGTGTATCATGGAGAAGACGATCTCTCCGGGGATTTTTTCCGCTGGCTGTCCCGTCATCGGGAGATCAGGATCGATGCGGAAAAGGCCCGGCAGGTCCTTCGGAACCGGGAGGGGCGTCCCGTGGATGTGTCCCCGACCCGATCCCTGGCCCCATCGTCCAAAAGGAGTCCCCCATGAGACCGTTGTTTATAAGGGAGCTTTCGCGCCGGCAGTTCATGAAGGCGGGCCTTGCCTCGGCCGCCGTCCTGTGCTTTCCCAATATCGCCCTCTCCCGGCCGGCCCCCGTCAACCGGGAACGCGCTCTTTCCTTTTACAATCTTCACACCGGAGAACGGATGGAGACGGTCTTCTGGTCGGGGGGGAGCTACCATCCCTCAGCCCTTTCGGAGATCGACCGGTTCATGCGGGACTTCCGTACGGGGGAGGTCCGGAGGATCGATCCCCGTCTCCTCGATCTTCTTTTTCTTGCCCGGATCCGCCTGGGATCCCGCCAGCCGATTCACCTCATCTCCGGATACCGCTCTCCAAAAACCAACGCCATGCTCCGCCGACATTCGAAAGGGGTCGCCCGGCACAGCCTCCACATGGAGGGAAAGGCGGCGGATATCCGGATTCCCGGAGTCGCGCTCGAGCACCTGAGGCGGGTGGCGCTTTCCCTCTCCGCCGGGGGGGTCGGCTACTATCCCCACCTCGACTTTGTCCATATGGATACGGGGCGGGTCCGGTGGTGGCAGGGACGCTAGCGGGCCGCACATTCCCGGACAGGCATTGATCCTTTTGAACCGGAGACTTGCATGACAGAAGACTCCTCCAAGGGTATCGGCCATATCACGGAGGTTCTGGGCCCTGTCGCGACTCTGGCCTGCCACCCCCTTCCTCCCCTTCGCCAGGCGCTGTCTGTGACCACCGCCACCGACCGCTATCTGCTTGAGGTCAACCAGCATCTCGATGAAGGCCATGTCCAGGCGATCGTCCTCCACACCTCCCGGGGGCTCCGGTACGGCCTCAGGGCCAATGACACCGGAGGACCGATCCGGGTTCCGGTCTCCCCCTCCTGTCTCGGCCGTCTGCTCGACATCTTCGGGGATCCTCTCGACGGGGGGCCGCCGCTGCCCGACCAGGACAGGAGAAGCATCTTTGGAGAGCCCACGCCCCTTTTCGAGACAAAGGCGGGACGGGGGATCCTGGAGACGGGCATCAAGGCCATCGATCTCCTGTTCCCCTTCATCCGGGGCGGAAAGACCGGGCTCTTTGGCGGGGCTGGAGTGGGAAAGACAGTCCTTATCATGGAATTCATGCATTCCGTCGCCACGATTCACAAGGGATTCTCGGTCTTTTCGGGGGTCGGGGAGAGGATCCGAGAGGCCCATGAACTATGGCACGAGATGCAGAACGCCGGGGTCATGGACCGGACCCTTCTTGTCTTCGGCCAGATGGACGAATCCCCTGGGGTGCGTTTCCGGGTGGGGGCGACGGCCCTGACCTATGCGGAATATCTCAGGGACACCCTCGGGGGGGAGGGTCTCTTCCTGATGGACAATGTTTTCCGATATGTCCAGGCCGGGAGCGAAATATCCGGTCTGATGGGTCGCATGCCCGCAGCGGTCGGATACCAGCCGACCCTGATGTCCGAAATCGCCGAACTCCAGGACCGGATCCTGTCGACAGCCCGGGGTGGCATTACCTCGGTCCAGGCGGTCTACGTCCCTGCCGATGACATGTCCGATCCGGCGGTGAACGGGATCCTGAACCATCTCGACACCACCGTGATCCTCTCCCGGGACCAGGCCGGGAAGGGAATCTATCCGGCCATCGATCTTCTGGCCTCCCGAAGCAACTTCATGGACCGGTATTTTCTGGGGGACCGACACTATTCCGTGGCCCGCACAGTCCGGGAGCACTTGGCCCGCCAGGCCGAACTCGAAGACATCATCCGGATGCTGGGGATCGAGGAGCTCTCTGTCCAGGATCGCCGAATCGTCCTCCGGGCGCGAAAACTCATGCAGTATCTGACCCAGCCCTTTCATGTGACCACGGCCCATTCTGGTCTTCCCGGGGTCTCGGTCCCCCTTTCATCGACCCTGTCCGACTGCGAGGAGATCCTCTCCGGAAAACACGACGACAGGTCCGAAGAGTGGTTTTTCATGAAAGGATCCCTCGAGGAAGAGGCTCCATGAAGACCTTTTCCCTGACCATCGCGACCCCTGCCTCAACCGAGCGGATCGAGGACGTGGAAAGCGTGACGGCCCGGGATGCGTCGGGGAGCTTCGGGGTCCTGGCCGGAGCCTTCCGGAGGGTGACGGTCCTGTCCTGGGGGCTTTTGAGTCTCAGGAAGGGGGACGGAACAAGGGAGTACCTGGCTTTGGCCGGGGGGGTCTTTCTCTTTTCGGGAAACCTCCTCCGGATTGCGACGACCAGTTATTTCCGGACAAAAAATGTCGAGGAGATCCCCTCCCTCCTGGAGCATGACCTAGCCCGGCGGGAGGAAGCGATCCGAAAGACCAGGTCGAGTCTGCACTCCCTCGACCTCGAACTCATGAAACGCCTGACGTCTCTGACGGAAGGAGGGATCCCATGAGCCCGGCGAAGGATCCCGACAAGCTGGGAAATCATGTTCTGCGGGATATCCGGCGCCTCCTCAAGGCCAGAAAGGAACAGAACACTCTTCTGGGGCAGACGGTCTATCTGGGGACCGTGGGCTTCATGATCGCCCTCCCCCTGGTGGGAGGGGCCTATCTTGGAAACTGGCTGGACCAGAAGCTTCCCGGATATTCCTTCAGCTGGACGATCTCCCTGATCTTTGCCGGCCTTGTCCTGGGAGTGGTCAACGTCTACTTCTTTCTCAGGGAGTGAGGGATCCCCTATGCCCGAGGCCAGCCCTTTTTCGGAAACCCTTCCCCTTGCCGGAGGGATCAGGATTGCCGGAAGCGTCATGATGACCTGGATGATCATGGCGCTCCTTTCGGGACTCTCCGTTTTGTTTTCCCGCAGGCTGAGGGCCGAGCCAGGGGGGCTCCAGTCCCTCCTGGAGGGTCTCGTCATGGCCATGGAGGAAGCCATCGAGGCCGTCATCCCCGGACGCTCCGCCCAGCTCCTTCCCTTTGTCTCGACCCTCTGGATCTTCATCTTCCTGGCAAACATGGCGGGTCTCGTTCCGGGCCTCTCCTCTCCCACCTCCGACCTTTCCGTGACCTCGGCCCTGGCGGTTCTCGTCTTCTTTTCCGTTCACTGGTTCGGAATCCAAACTGACGGGCTTATCCCCTACCTTCGCCACTACCTTTCGCCCACCCCCTTCATGCTGCCGTTCCATCTGATCAGCGAACTGTCCCGGACCCTGGCCCTTGCCGTTCGTCTCTTCGGAAACATGATGAGTCTCGAGCTGACGGCGGTCCTCGTCCTTTATGTGGCCGGCCCGCTCGTTCCGATTCCCATCCTCATGCTCCACATTGTGGAAGGTGTCATCCAGG
This sequence comes from Nitrospirota bacterium, assembly GCA_021827365.1. GTDB lineage: Bacteria > Nitrospirota > Leptospirillia > Leptospirillales > Leptospirillaceae > UBA4572. The sequence goes on along the minus strand of JAKAWK010000044.1, from coordinate 9,287 downwards.
CCTATCTCTTCGGGATGCTGGCCCTCATCTATATCGCCGGAGGACTTCAGGCCCGGGATCAAAAACCGGACTAGAAAGGGGATTTCATGAAGGACATGACCTGGTTCACCCTGGTATCCACTGCCGTTGCGGCCCTGGCCATCACTGTCGGAACCATCGCCCCGGGATTTGCGATGGGACGGGCGATCTCCCAGGCCCTGGACGCCCTCGCCCGGCAGCCCGAAGCGGAAAAATCCATTACCCGTACACTCTTTGTGGGTCTGGCGATGATCGAATCCCTGGCGATCTATTGTCTTGTGATCGTTCTGATCATCCTTTTCCGGAACCCCCTTTTGCAGTTCATCCTCAAACATTGATTCCGGAAACGGGGCCTCCGTGCATCTGAGCCTGTCGACATTCCTGATCGAGATCGCCAATTTTTTTGTCCTGCTCTGGATCCTGTGGCGTCTTCTCGTGGGGCCGGTCCGCCGGGTCATCGCCGAGCGCAAGGCGGAGGTCGCCCGGATGAGGGAGGAGACGGCGAAAGACCGCTCCGAGGCGGAATCCCTTCGACGCCAATACGAAAACCGGCTCAAGGAGTGGGCCTCCGAAAAAGAGCAGGCCCGCCAGGCGCTCAGGAAGTCGTTGGAGGAAGAGGAGGCGCGCCTCAGGATTGCTCTTGAGGGAGAGATCGAAAAGGAGCGGGAGAAGGCCCGGGCCCGCCATGATCGGGAGGAGGCGGAGAGACGTCTGGCCGTCGAGAGAAGGGCGATGGAGCAGGCGACGGGATTTGCCGCCCGGTTCCTGTCATCCGTGGTTACGCCCGAGATCGAAGGCCGGATCATCGATCTTGTCCTGGAAGATCTTGGCGATCCGGGGGGACGCTCTTCCCGGATCCTGGGGGAGAGTGACCGTGAGAAAAGGACGGTAAGGATTTCCTCGGCCTATCCCCTTGCGGAGGCTCGACGGTCGGCTCTCGAAAAGGCGCTGTCAGAGCGTCTTGGCCCCGGCCGCGACTATGTCTATTCCGTGGATGGCTCCCTCCTGGCGGGCCTTCGCATCGAGGTCGAAGGGGCGGAAGTATCCGCGAACCTCCAAGATGAGCTGCGGTTTTTCAGGGATTCGGGCCGGCCATGAGCGGACAGGCCCCGTTTACCCAATCCTCGCCCCTTGATCGTCAGGGAGAATGGCTCTCCCGCTACCGCTTCGTTCCAAGAAGTGCCGAACGCGGGCGAATTCTCTCCACGGGAGACGGAATCCTCTGGATCCGGGGTCTGCCGGGGGCGGAAATCGATGAGCTCATCCGCTGCGAGGACGGAAGCCGGGCGGTGGTCTTTCAGGTCGCAAGCGGGAATGTGGGAGCCATCCTGCTCGAGGCGTCGGATGCCCTCTCCTCAGGCCAATCTGTCGAGCGTCTCACCTCCCCGCTGGAAATCGGCGTGGGCGATGAGCTCCTGGGACGGGTCATCGACCCCCTAGGCCGTCCTCTGGACGGGGACCCCCCTCCCATCTGCCCGATCCGGAATCTCCTCGATTCTCCCTCGCCTCCCATCATCGCGCGGGATTTCGTGGCCCGCCCCCTTCTGACCGGCCTCCGGATCATCGACACGCTGATTCCGGTCGGGATGGGCCAGCGTGAGCTTTTAATCGGGGACAGCGGGCTCGGCAAGACCTCGGTGGCGCTGGACACCGTCATTAACCAGAAGGGACGGGGAGTAAAATGCGTTTACGTCCTGATCGGGCAAAAACGCTCCACCGTCATGAACACGATCCAGATGCTCAGGGACAACGAGGCCCTGGGCCATGTGGTGGTTGTTGTGGCCGAGGCGACAGCCCTTCCGGGAGTCCGGTACATCGCCCCTTTTTCGGGGTGTGCGATCGCCGAATACTGGATGAGAAAGGGCATGGACGCCCTGGTGGTCTACGACGACCTCACCGCCCATGCCAACAGCTATCGGGAGCTTTCGCTCCTTCTCAGGCGCCCGCCGGGCCGGGAGGCCTTTCCTGCGGACATTTTCTCCCTTCACGCACGCCTGCTCGAACGCTCGACATGTCTTTCTCCCTCCTTCGGGGGAGGAAGCCTGACCGCGCTTCCGATCATCGAAACCCGGGAAGGGGAGATCGCCTCCTACCTTCCCACCAACCTCATCTCCATCACCGATGGACAGATCTATTTCGACGGCTCCCTTTTTTCCTCGGGATTCCTTCCCGCGGTCGACCTTCGTCGATCCGTCTCCCGCGTCGGGGGACGGGCCCAGCCCGGGGCGATCCGGGAGGAGGCCGGGCGAATGAAACTCGACTACCTCCAGTTTCTGGAGCTCCTGGTCTTCACCCGCTTCGGCGCAAAGCTCGAGTCCTCCGTCCAGAAAAAAATCGATCGCGGGCGCATTCTCCGGGAGATCCTGATCCAGGACCGCTTTTCCCCATTCTCGCCCTCTGATCAGATGACATGGCTCGTGGCCTACAATCGCGGCTTCTTTGATGGGCTGGAGATCCCTTCCGTGAGGGCGGCCCTTATGGGCCTGGTCAGGGAGGCAAGGGAGAGCGGGCTCACACTCGCCTCTCCCAGGGAGGACTGGGACAGGCTCCTCGGGAGGACCAGGTGAGCCGGCTCTCCGATCTCAAGAACCGGACCCGGGCCTTTCGGGAGATCCGGAGCATCATGAATGCCATGAAGAACCTGTCGATCGCGGAACTGGGCAAGCTCTCCCGGATCCGGGAGCCCCAGGAGGAGATGGCCCGGATCGTCGAGGAAGCGCTGGAGGAGGTTGAATCTTCCGGAATTGCCCAATTGCCGGTCCCGCCTCCCGGAGCCCCCAGGTTCTATCTTCTGTTGGGCTCCGAACGGGGATTTTGCGGGGATTTCAACGAGGCGATCCTGGACCGCTTTGACACTGAAAGGGCAATGGTTCCGGGGCCCTCGAAACTTTTGGCCGTGGGCCGGAAGATCGGAGCGAAACTCGAGGGAGAGCAAACCCTTGCCGGAATCATCGAAGGTCCCGGAACGACCGGAGAAATTCCCGGGATCATCGAAGGCCTCCTCCCCCGTCTCGCCGAATTTTCAGGCTATGACTGGGTCTTCATCCACCATGGGGGTCCGGATCTCCCTGAGAGCGTCCGGCTCTTCCATCCCCTGACAAGGAATCGGAAGCCAGAGAATCGAATATCCTCCTATCCTCCCCTCATCACGCTCTCCCCCGGGGAACTTTCCGCCGGACTCTTCGAGCAGTTTCTCCTCGCCATTCTCGACAGGGCCTTCACACTCTCCTTCCTGGCCGAAAACAGGCAACGCCTCCAGCATATGAACGGGGCCCTCGACTCCCTCGACCAGACCCTGGAAGAGCTTGAAAAGCATGGCCATGAGCTTCGGCAGGAGGAAATCACCGAGGAACTGGAGATCCTTCTCCTCGGGAGGGGGGCAAGGGAGAGAAAGGATTGATGACCAGGACCAGGCTGTCCCGTCTGACCAGTCTCTCATCCGGGCGAACAGGGGACCCGGCGGATGGGAGTCCCGGATTAATTTTTGGAGTCCGGCAGGGAGTCGAAGAGTGAATTGTGCCTCCCGGAAGCCTCTCCAGCTTTCGTGTCCCGGAAGAGGAGCTGGGAGGGTCTTCCGGGGGGCGCGGAGGGGTGATCCTTCCGAAGGATCACCCCCTGTCTCTCAAAAGAATCGGCCGATGGATGCTTTTTATTTATTTTTACTGTTTTATAATTATTGCAATAAACGATAAATTATTGACATGACAGCATCAGGGATTATAATAATATCAAGGAGATTCAGAGGGTAGTCCATCGAAGAATCTTCATCAAGATTGACATTCGTTCTTCGTGCCCCGGGAACAGGGTTTCATGTCCCGGGAACCCTAGAAATAAGGAGTTCACCTTGGATACCGTTGAAAAAGGATTGCTGGCAGAGGCCAGAAAAATTGGAGAAAGGGCGTGGATAGATGCCATTCCCGATCCGACTCCGGAGGGATTTCTCCAGTGGAAGAGGGATCTTCTCACCTATTTCGGATGTGCCGCCGATAATTTCATGGTCAAGAACCATCTGGAGACATTGACCGACGAATTGCTGGAAGCCATGAAGGTGGGGGTGATGCAGCTTGTGATGGACCAGCCTTATGTGGAAGTTCCCCTCCAGCCGATGGAACCGACTCCCCGAGAGACCGAAATCCGGATCATCGACGAGGTCTTCGATGAACTGAAGGTGATTCCCCATCATTGTACGCACTAGAACACGAGTTTGGCCCGAAACCCGGAAAAGACGGTTTTCTTCCTGCCTTTCCGGGTTTTGAGTTTTTTCTCCCTTCCCGGTCCACGGAAGAGATGTCGACATGGTGGTGCCCCGAGGAGAGGGGGCATTCCTTATTTTCCCTTCCTTAAAACAGACCCTGATGAATTCCCGGGTGGCAGGAGACGACCCCTGTCCGGAATTCCCCCGGTTGATGAGGGTCTTTGTTTCGGATTTTTCGAATTTCTGAAACTACAGACCCCAAGGGATCACGGAGCCTACGGCGTTACTCCGCCATGATAGACGTTCAGGACCCGGTTCAGGAGGATCGCCGTCTCAAGGGCTTCGGGGATGGTGTCCCGGAGGAGGGCCTGGGGCGCTCCTGCATGACGGACAAAAAGCAGGGAATTTTCTTTGTTATCTCTGTCCTTTTCAACAAGACCCACAATTTCGTATTGCCCGGATTGCTCGATTCTTCTCATCTCGTGGCCCATCTCTTCTTCCCCCGGTTCAGGGTTGCCCTGACCTGCCGGGATTCTCACCAAGTGGATCTCCGGCACCAAAATTCATTAATATATATAAATAGATTGTCAAGTTATCGAAAAATACCATAGATTTTGCCTATGTCAATTTTTTCGAAGATGGAAAGTCCAGAATATCTCCCCCGAAAGGGCCGGGATTCCGAGGAGGAGGGAGATGGGCCGGTTTCCGGAATCTCCGGCTTCCGGTATAATCCTCCCTTGGCCCTCCCTGACCCATACGGGGTTCCCCCTTTCGATCGGAGACTCTTGGCACGGATGAAATGGGCCCTTTTGGCGACACTTCTTTTCTCGGTGTCGACCCCCTTCACCAAGATCTTTGCGGACCGTTATCCGCCACTTTTCCTGTCGGCGCTTCTTTATGCGGGCTCTGTCTTCGGAGCCTCTGTCGGCATCCTTCCCTTTCTGGGCCTGGCCCCGAAGAGTCCGGGGGAATTTCTGGGAAAAGGCGGAATCTCCCGCACGTCCCGGTGGGCCCTGGCGGGATCCATTCTCATCGGGGGTGTGGCCGCGCCGGTCCTCCTGATGGTCGGACTCTCGGGAGCCCGGGCCTCCCAGGGGAGTCTTCTCATGAATGCCGAAGGGATCTTCACGGTCCTGATCGCAGGCTTTTTCTTCCGGGAGCGATTGACCCCCCGGCTGATCGCAGGAACGATCCTTGGGGGGACGGGGTGCGCGCTCCTATCCTGGAAGGGCTCAGGACAAGCCGGACTCTGGGCTCTTCCCTTCCTGGGAGCGGCCTTGCTCTGGGCCCTGGATTCAAACATTCTCCGGTATCTTTCCGGTATTAATCCCCTGGCCCTGACCGTCTGGAAAGGAGTGGGCTCCTCCCTTCTCCTCTTCCTCCTGGCCTTCTCTCTTGAATCCGTTCCCCGGCTCACCTCCGACCTTCTGTCCGTTCTCCTGACCGGGGCCGTGGGCTACGGCATAAGCCTGGTCTTTTTTCTCCGGTCGATCCGCCTGATCGGGGTGTCACGCACCGGGGCCTGGTTTTCCTTCTCCCCCTTCCTGGGCGCCCTTCTCTCCCTCCTGTTCCTGCACGAACCGGTCCCGGGGATCTTTCCGGTTTCCTTCGGAATTCTGATGGTGGCGGCGGTCCTCCTTCAGGAAAAAATCCCGGGGACGTCTGCCAAAGAGACGATCTCAGGTTAGAAACGCCGGGGGGAAAGATCAGACGAAGCGATTGTTCCGGTAATCGTCGATGGCCCGTTCGATCTCTTCACGGGTATTCATGACGAAGGGGCCATAGGCCACGACCGGCTCCCCGATCGGACGACCCGATACGAGGATGAATCGTGCGGGGAGAGAGTCCGAGGAGAGAGAGAACTCGGCGGTGGCAGGGGAGTTGGGAGAGGAAAGGACGGCGAGTGTTTCCGGAGGGATCTCCGTTTTCGAGATACGGATTGACCCCTCGAAGCCGTAGAGGAAGGCACTCCGGCCGGCAAAGAAACGGGAAGGAAGGGAGAGGGTCCCCTGGGGGGAGAGGGTGATGTCGGCATAGAGAAGATGGGTCAGGGGATCGGTGAGGGCCCCTTCCTGGCCGGCCCAGCTTCCAGCCAGGAGCCGGATCAGAGCGCTTTCCTGCCGGATGACAGGGATCTCCCCGGGAAGGATCTCCCGGTACTCCGGATCGGACATCTTTTCCCGTGCCGGAAGGTTGATCCAGAGCTGGAAGCCGCTCATTCGGCCCTGTGTCTGCTGCGGCATCTCGGAATGGATGACGCCCCGGGCGGCCTTCATCCACTGGGCCCCCCCGGTGACCAGGTCCCCTTCGTGTCCCATGCTGTCCCGGTGGAGCATGTGCCCCTCGAGAAGGTATGTGAAGGTCACGAAGCCCCGGTGGGGGTGGTCGGGAAATCCCGCGATATAGTCTCCGGGGTTGGTGCTGTTGAAGTGGTCCAGCATCAGGAAGGGATCCAGGCTCCGGAGGGTCGGCGTCCCAAGGGTCCGGTGGACCGTGACTCCGGCCCCTTCGGAAAGACGCTGGGAGGGAACCAGGCGCAGGGAGGCGCTCATGCTCCGCCTTCGACATCCATGTTCTGGGCCTCAGCCTCGGTCAGGGCCTCGAGGAAGATCTCGTAGGTTCTGAGATCGATCTTGTTCTCTGTCCAGGCTCGGTCGAGCTTCTCCATGAGGGTTTCCCACATGGGGCTTGAGACGGATGTTTCGTTGAGATCAGCAGCAATATTCTTCGGGGCCTTCCTGTTCGGTCCGCTCATGCTCCCTCCACGTTGGTGTTCTTGCTTTCCGCTTCGTCTAATGCCTCGAGCAGAATCTGGTATGTCCTGACGTCGATCTTGTTTTCCGTCCAGGCCCGGTCCAGCCGCTCCATGAGAGCTTCCCACCGGGAGCTCGAAACCGGTTCCTCCTCGAGATCGTCAGGGGTAAGTTTGGGGACGGGATGGCCTTTGGGTGGCTTCGTGCTCATGGGTGACCTCCTCGGTTTTCCGGGTCAAGGGTTCTCTCAGGATAGACAGGTTCGTCTCTGGCTTCAAGCCTTTTTTTTAGCGGTAGCGGGCGAGGTACCTCCGTTCGAAAAAGGACTTGGCGTTGTGGAAGAGGGAGCTTTTAAGGAGGATGTTCCGGGTCGGGGTGCGGTAGACCAGGGTCCCCGAATCGAGGCTGTCAACGACGCAGACTAGTTCGACCCGGAACTCCCTTGTGCCCGGGCGTCCTTCGAGGTATTCGCAGATGTTGTGGGCGGCCGTCTCGGCCTGGAGGTCGGCCGAATGGCCCTGCTTGGGCATCCAGTCCGGTCCGGGATAGGCCCCGCAGTCTCCGGCGACATAGGTTCCGGGAAACCCGGAGACCTGGCAGGTCTTCTCCGCCTTGATGAACCCCCCCGGAGACTTGGGGAGGTCCGTTCCGGCCACCCAGTCCGGGCCCCTGAGTCCCGGTGTGAAGATGATCAGGTCAGCCGGAAAGCTCTCCGCCTCGGTTGTGACTCCCTCCGCCGAGAAGCTCGAAAGCTTGGCCCCCAGATGGGTCGGAATGTTCCGTCGTGCCATGTCGGCAAGGAGATTTTTCACGGCCTTGGGCCCCAGCCTGTTTCCGGGTTCTGCGGCCGGGCTGAAGAAGGTCAGGGAAATCTTGCCTCTCCGGCCGGTCTTTCGAAGCCAGGTGTCAAGGCCGAACAGGAGTTCGAAGACGGGGCCCCCCCGGACGGCCGAGGGCTCGTTGGGGTTTCCGGCGAACCCCAGGGCGATGGTACCGGTCTCCAGACTCTCGATCCTCTCCCGGATGGCGACGGCGTCCTCGATTCCCTGGCAGATCGAGCGGCTGTGCTCGATGCCCGGAAGCTTCCGGACGGAGGCGGAGCCGGTGGCAATGAGAAGCGCGTCGTTTTCATGACGCCCCTTGTCGGTCACCAGGATCCGGCCCTTCTCCTCGACGCCGGTCACGGTCCCGGGTATGTGGCGGATCCGGTGTCTTTGGAAAAAGCTCTCAAGGGGAACCCGGAGGTCTGAGGGGGACCTGAGCCCGGTGGGAATCCAGATCAGGCCCGGATAGTACAAAAGTTCCGGACGGGGGGAGACCAGGAGAATCTCCGTCTCCTTCGGGGCCCTCTCCCGGAGGGCGCGGGCTGCGGCGAGCCCTCCGAAGCCGGAACCGGCGATGACGATCCGTTTCATGGATATCTCCTTTGAAAGACGTGTGTCCCGATGATGGATTCATTGTAGGAGGGAGGAGGGGGCTGTTCAAGGGAGAGAGGCCCCCTCCCTTCACAAAATGACCTCCAGGGAATGTTGCCAAAAATCTCTATGAACCGGGAGGGTCCTATTTGACCGATTTTATCTTTGTATTGTTATTGTCCGATCAGAAAACATCCCGCCCCGTTGGTGTTGCAAGGTGAATCCCATCGGATTCCGATGGGATATCCCAGGAGAAAGGCGGGGAATCCCGCATCGAAGGCTCCCTGAACATATCCTCCCAGGGTGGAGAAGTCGTTGTTTCCGGTAGCCAAAAGGGTCTGGGCGCTGACAATGGAGAAATTGAGTGGGTAGGATCCCGAGGATCCTGTGGCTCCGGTGAGCAAGGCGCTTTGGTTTGGGGCATCCCTGCAGAAAAATCCGGACAGGTTTCCCGTGCAAGGGGTAATGGACGAATTGTCGATGAAGAAGCCGTTCGACCCCGTATCGAAAAAGGCGGTCAGATTGCGGACCCCATTATAGGTTGCGCAGAGTGAGCCATAACTTTCACAGGTATTTGTTGTTGTCGAAGAGTTGGTTTCGAGAGTGGTGAAACTTCCACTGGGAATTCCGAAGGTCAATGTTCCCGTGACTGTGGAGGCACCAATGGTGGTGGAAACCGCAAGAAGTCCGGAGAGAAGAACTCCATTGTTATTGGAGGTGGGCAAGTAGACGGGGTTCTGGACTTCAAGATTTTTGGGAGGGGTCAGAGGACCATTGTTTCCTTCGTAATAATAAGCGCTGGAAATGTCATATTGGGGAAAGAGGACCCCCAGGATGCCGTTGTAGTAAGGCTGGAAGGGGGCGGAGGAAACGGTCCCGCCTTGAGTACAGGAGGAAGGAGCCGGA
>JAKAWK010000043.1 GCA_021827365.1 Nitrospirota bacterium | reverse complement strand
CCTTCTGCTTCTTCTCCAGTGGGAGGAGGAGCGAAAGCAGAAAAGAGCATCATTTGAACACTGATTTCGCCAATTCATCCATGAAACCCAGAGCTTAGGAGGAGATCGGCATGGAACAAAACCAAAAAAGCCGCATCACCCGGATTCAACTGGCTCTCGAAAACAGTGAATGGCTCAAGGCCTTCCATCTTTCGGAGGCCGCCATCGGGGACGAACCGAATGCCCTCCCTTTCCGCTACCTCATGATCGATGCCCTGATCCAGGGGGGACGATTCGACGAGGCCCTCAAAAGGGTCACGGAATGGCGAAAGACCTTTCCCCAAGACAGGAAACTCGGAATTTACACGCTTCACCTTCTCATCTATTTCAAGAAATTCGAGGAGGCCGAGGTTCTGGGAAACTCCCTGATCGAGGGGTGCCAGAACATCATCGAAAAACGGGACATATTGCTTCACCTGGCCTTTGCCGCCCACGGAAAGGCGGACCCGAAGCGGGCGGTCCTCCTCTTAAACGACCTGATCCAGGAGGATCCCCTCAACACCGATGCCTATGAAACGATCGGAAAGATCTATTTCGAGCATGCCAGGTTCGAGGAGGCCGAGCGCTATTTCCTCCAGTTAACCGACATTGATCCCCTCCATCCCCGGGTCCACCAGTTGCTGGGCCTCCTCTACTCGGAACAGGGAAAATGGGACGAGGCCATCATGGAACTCGAAGAGGCGATCGAAATCGAACCAAGTGATGAAACGATGCGGGAACTGGGTTGGACTCTCAACATGGTCGGAGACCGGGACGGGGCCATCAGCGTCCTTGAAGAGGCCCTGGACATGAATCCTCTCAACCTCCAGGCCCGGATCGACCTAGGAACGATCTACATGGATCAGGAAGACTATGATCGCGCCATCAGCGAATGGAAAATCGCCCAGAAACAGGATCCGGGCAATTCCACGATCAAATCCTTCCTGGAAAAGGCCCGGGAGAAGGTTGAAAAGGATCGATCCGTCAGTCGGCATTGACCTCATCCGACAACGAACCGGCAAAAAAGGGGATATCCCCGGAGAAGGGCTCCCCGACCTCCCGGAATCCTGCCGGATGTTCCAGGTCGACCCGGGAGAGTCGAAAAAGCGGCTCGATCACTATTTGGCCCAGAAATGCCTTCCATTCTCGCGCTCGAGAATCCAGAAAATCATTGACGAAGGCCTGATTACTGTCAATGGAGGGGAGGAAACCGCCTCCTACAAGGTCCGCGGGGGCGACCTCATCACCGTCCGGATCCCTCCCCCTGCCCCCTCCGAAGAGACTCCCGAAGAGATGCCGCTCGATATCCTCTTCGAGGACGACTTTCTGATTGTCTTGAACAAGCCCCCCCAGCTGGTCGTCCACCCGGCCCCCGGACATCGCTCAGGAACCCTTTTGAACGGCCTTCTAGGCCACCTGGCAAGAACCAGGGATCCGGAGAAGCTGGAGGATCCTCCACGGGCAGGTCTTGTCCATCGCCTCGACCAGGACACCTCCGGCCTGATGGTCGTGGGAAAGACTTCCGAGGTCCTCGACCATCTGATGGGCCAGTTCAAGGACAGAAATGTTTCGAAAAGCTATATCGCCCTTGTCATCGGGATTCCGCCCTCCAAAAGGGGCACGATCGACGCCCCCATCGGGCGGTCTTCCGGAGACAGGAAGAAATTTGCAGTCACGGCCTCGGGGAAACCCTCCCTCACCCGGTACAGGGTCATGACCACCTACGTCGAAGGCTATGCGCTTTTGGATATCAGCTTGCTGACAGGACGGACCCACCAGATCCGGGTGCATTTTCACCACCTGGGATATCCGCTGGCAGGAGATCCGGTCTATAGAAAAAAAGGGGGACGGGAGGAGGGACGATTCCCCCGGATCATGCTTCATGCCGCAAGACTAGGATTTACCCACCCTGTGACAGGCCAGGAGATGAACTTCTCCGCACCGATTCCAGAAGACATGCAAGGAGCCCTCAACAGCCTCACCGAGCGCCCCCTTGCGGAGATCAAGACCCCTACAGGGCCGCCATGACCATCCCAGTCAGCGGTTTCGGATAAAAATAGGTCGACTTCTGCGGCATCAGCTCCCCTCGGAGTGAGACCTCCTCGATCACCTTTGCCGGAACAGGCCGGATAAAGAACCCGAGGGCATACTCGCGGCTCCCGAAGACCTTCTCGAGGACAGAGGGGGCCGATTTGTCATACCGAAGAAGATCCTCGGTCCGGATCCGCTCGGGCGTGATCCCTAAAAGGGGCGAAAGAATCCCTTCCTGGAGCCAGTAGGTGTCAAGTCCCTTCACCCCTTCTCCCCTTTCCACATTCAGCCGGCAGAGAAGAAGTTCCCTCGAATCCCGAACCGCCACTCCGATTACCGTCTCCTGCGGGGAGGATTGCCGCAGGAGAGAGAGGAAACGGTCGGATTCCGCCGCTGGAATACGCGTGAGAGTCCCGCGGGAGACCAGAGCCGACACGAAGGAGGAGACCGCATCCGGAGCAAGGGTCCGGACCAGGCGATGGGTGGGAAGAACGGACAGGTTTTCATCTTCGAGAGCGGCCAGGAAGACGGTCACGAACTCGTAGGGGGCATTCGGGTCAGGAGAGGAGACGAGGGACCGCCGGTAGTTCCGGTAGGCGAGATAGGTCTCGTAGCGATGATGGCCATCGGCGATGAAAAGGGCTTTCTTCGCGAAGGAGGCCACCACCGCCTCAATGATTCCCTTGTCGGTCACCGCCCCCAGCGTATGGAGGACTCCGTCCCCATCCTTCGCCCGGAACCGTTCCCGGGAGTTCTTTTCAAGACGACCCATGATCTCCCGGTGGCTGTCAGGATAGAGGAGGTAGATCTGGCTGAAGGAGCAGGCCGTCGCCTTGAAAAGGGCCATCCGGTCCTCCTTCGGCCCCTGCAGGGTGCGCTCGTGGGGGTAGACGATCTTCTTTTCCCATTCCTCGAGACGGATCCTCCCGACAAACCCGTGGATGGTGCGCTCGGCCCCTGTCAATGGATCCCGGAAGGTCATGGAGTAGGGATAAAGGGCCGGCTGATCATCGATCTTCAGAACCCCGGATTGCATCATCCGGTCAAGCTCCTTTTTGGCCCGGATATATCGGTTGTCTTCCGGGGTCTCCGGATCGGGGGCCATCGGAAGCTCGAGACGGATGACATTGTCGGGATGGCGTTCGTAAAAGGCCTTCTGGGCCTCCTTCGAAATGATGTCGTAGGGCGGAGTGGTCAACTGGTCCATCGAATCCTTTAGAGAATCCGCGTATACCAGTCCTTTGAAGGGAATCAGATCAGCCAAGGGAGCCTCCGTGGTGGGGAAAGGGAATGAACCGGGTCTTCACATGTCCCGGGAGATGACGAAATCGGACAGGGCAAAAAGGTGCTGGCGCGCCGGAGAGTCCGGGAAGGCGGAGAGGTTCTCCTGGGCCAGCCTCGTAAACTCCCTGGCCCGGGAAAGGGAATATTCGATCGATCCGGTCTCCCGCATGAGGTCAAGAACCTCCTCGAGGTCAGCGTTTCGGGACTCTCCGGATCCAATCATCGACTGGAGCCTCAGGCGGGAAGACGGGGGGACATGGGCCAGGCAGTGGATCAGGGGAAGGGTCATCTTCCCTTCTGCCAGGTCGCGGCCAAGGGTCTTGCCGAGACGATCCACGCTCGCCATGTAGTCCAGGGCGTCATCCGCCACCTGGAAGGCCATGCCGATAAAGTACCCGAACTGTTCCAGTGCGGTCTTTCCCTTTTCCGAGATGCCACCAAGAATGCCGCCAAGCCGGCAGGTACTGGCGGTCAGGGTCGCCGTCTTGCAGGCGGCGACGTTAAAATAGTCCTCCTCGGAGGCCTTGAGATTTCTGTCCAGGAAGAGTTCGAGAATTTCCCCCTCGGACATCTTCTTGCAGGCAAGCGTCAGGGAGTCGTTGATCTCGTCGTTGTGGAGTCCCATGGCAAGCCAGAGGGAATTGGCGTATAGGAAATCCCCGACAAGGATCGCCGGCTGATTCCCCCATCGCTGGTGGGCAGCCGGCTTTCCTCGACGGAGTTCGGCGCTGTCGACGACATCGTCATGGAGAAGGGTCGCCGTATGAATCATCTCCACAACCGCCGCCAGAAGGATGGAGGCATCGCCCTCGGAAAGGCAAAGGCGCGAGGAGATAATCATCAGCAGGGGACGAAGCCTCTTCCCTCCCCCGCTCACGATGTAGGATGTCATCTCGCTGGCAAGCGGAAGCACATCCTTCAAGATGAGGCGAAGACGATCCTCCACCGCCTCCATCTGGCTCTGGTAAGCGGTCCATATCGAGTTGACACCGGTTGTCACAAGTGGATTCATGCTCATAAGATAAGCTTCACCCGCGATGATTGTCAAGGAAGACAGGCCCTTCAGGGCTCCATTCCGGAATGGTAGACGGTCACTTCGATCCAGTGGCCATCAGGATCCTGAAAATAGAGAGAGCGGGAGACTCCATGGTCGTCAAGGTTGTAAGGCATTCCCGATTCCCTCAGTTCATCAAGGGCCCTGACGAAGCCCTCGTCATCGGTCCGAAAGCAGAAGTGGCGCACGGTGGGAGGAGAGGTTTCTGGAAGTCCGTCTCCGTTCGCCAAAAGGGCAATGCATGTCCCTCCGGCACAAAGAAAGGCGGGACTGGTCCCCCACTCTTTCTCGAAGTGGCGCTCGAGGCCGAACATCTTGCGGTACCAGAGGATCGACCGTTCGACATCCGAAACCGGAATGGCCACATGGTCAAGACCCGAGATCCTGATCATCGATCCACTCAGAAAAGGGTGATATAGCCGATTTTCACAGGAACGAGCGTCATTGAAGAAGAGGATATGCCCGCCCCTGAGAAGGGACCCGACTGGTTCTCATAGTCGATTTCAAAAAAGATCCCCTGATGCTTGACGGTTCCGAAAGGAATCATGATCCCGGGCCCCACCCGGAAGGCAAATCCCGTGGTTCCCACCCCCTCCCCGTTGCTGGCCGTTGAGGAATTGAAAGCCGGACCAAAGGCAAACTCGAGGTAGGGAACGATATTGATCGGAGTGTTTCCCACCGTCATCGGGAATCCACCTCCGTTGGCAAAAAAGTACTGGGCTCCGACCATCACGGGAACATTGGTGTCGTTTCCGAAGGCATGGACCGAGATGCCGAGGGTCAGGGCGAGGTTCTTGTAGATGGTGTACCCTCCCTCGATCCCGACGAGAAACCCCGTCCCGAGTCCCTCGTTTCCGATCGCACCCGTGACCGTCGGTCCACTGGCCGGGACGAATCCGATGTCGGCCTGGAAGAGAATCTGACCCGGGGCCCCGAGCGGGTTGACGGATTCCGACGTGGAGACATCCGACTGACCCGAAAAATCGGGGAGTCCATCCTGATTGTCGATATCGACTCCCCAGGACTGACCCGGGCCGGAGAGGACCAAAAGAACGGGTAGCAGGAACAGACCAAGAAGTCCCAGAAGGATCCGGGAAGACCCGGAGGCGATCCGCCCCGCGCCTTCCGGCGCGGGTGACTGGCATATGGTTTCCTGCAAAAAGTCCCTCCCCACCGACTCGTGGCGATCCCCCAAGGTCATCCCGGACCCTGCCATGGTATAATCGCCACATGCTAGCATGAGTCAACCCAAACGACAATCATCCGGAACCCGTGACAAAATGCAGAAAACTCCGAGAAACATCAAGATTACGGTTGTCCAGAACAGTCCGGAATTCGGACTCCCCGAAAAGAACAGGGCCGAAGTCTCCCGGATGCTTCTTGGCCAAGCCGATCCGACAGCCGACCTGATCGTTCTGCCCGAACTTTTTGCAACGGGCTACCAGTTCGACTCCAGGGCCGAACTCCAGGATCTGGCCGAGCCGGAAGACGGCCCAACCTTTGGCTTCCTGTCCGAAATCTCAAGGGCGACCGGCGCGGTTGTGGTCGCAGGCCTTCCGATCAGGCGCGGTGCAGATTTCTCGAACGGGGCCCTCGCCATCTACCACAACTCCCTTCTCGCCTCCTACGACAAGATTCACCTCTTCGACGAGGAACGGGATTTTTTTGTCGAGGGAACCCGTCCCCTCCCGGTCATCGAAACTCCGTTCGGCCCCATGGGTCTCATGATCTGTTTCGATTGGCTCTTCCCGGAGGCCCTGCGTTCCCTTGCCCTCTCCGGGGCCCTCGTGGTGGCCCACCCCTCAAACTGGGTCCTTCCATTCGGTCCCCAGGGAATGATCCTCCGGTCGGTGGAAAACAGGGTCTTTACCGTCACAGCCAACAGGGTGGGCCGGGAAGAACGGGGAGGAAGGCCCCCCCTGACCTTCATCGGCCAGAGCCAGGTCATCGGCCCCCGGGGAGATGTCATTGCCCGGGGGCCGACCGATGAGCCCGTCCTTCTTCAGTCAAGGATCGACCCTGAAGAGGCCCGATCCAAGAAGGTGGCCTCACGGAGTGACTTTTTCGAACAGAGACGACCCGGACTCTATTCGTCCCTCACGTCCTAAACCTAAAAAGGGGCTTCCCAGGGAATGTAAGGACGAGGATCCGGAGAAAATCGAGAGGTGGTGATGAAGCCGGTATGGCCGATGATCCTGTGGGCCGGACGGACGCTCTGGGGACCGAATTCCCAGTCGCGGACGATGGACTCGACGGTCCGGATCAGGTGAAAATTTCCCGTCTCCTGGAGTGCCAGGGAGAGGGTATGCACCTGGAGGGGGGTCGGGACATAGGTCAGAAGAATCCCACCCGGGCGAAGGATCCTCCGCACATTCCCGATCGCCTTCCAGGGTTCGGGAAGATCCAGGATCACACGGTCAAAAAGGCCGTCATCCCCGGCGAAGAGATCCGGATCATACATGTCTCCGATCCGGAGGGTATGATCGGAAACCCCTCCGGGATCAAGAACCCCTAGATTCCGGAGGGCCTCCCCCGAATGCTCCTCCCTCCGCTCAACGGAAACAACGCTTCCCCCTGGCCGAACCATTCTCAGAAGAGAGACTGTCAGGGCCCCGCTTCCGATCCCCGACTCAAGAACCCTGTGGCCGGGACGGATGTCGGCCCACAGAAGAATCATCCCCTGGTCCTTGGGATAGATGATCTGCGTTCGCCTCTTCAGGTTCGACAGGGATTCGGCATGGGTCGGGCGCAACGGGAGGACCCACCCTCCCCGCTCGAGGACAAGGGGGATGCCCTCCCGAGCCTGTTCAATAAGGAGGGAGTGCGGGACAGGAAAACCCTCGACATGGGTCCGGGAACCCTCGCGAAGCTGGGGGATGGAAACCGTCCGGCCGTTGGGCAGGTAGAGAATGAGAGGTTCACCGGGCAGAAAGGCCATGGGCGGATCTTACTAGAGTCGGGAAAAAAGGGCAACGCAACTATGTCACCAAACGATAAGGGAGCGGAAGTTCCCGGCTCTATCTGCCTGTTTCTCTTGACAAGTTAAGAATGCAATGATTTAATGGGCTTGCTTCTCAAACAGATCATTGCAGGACAGGAAGACTCTGGCAATGCCGGCATCAGGAGGCCTTCAGCGCCCCATGTTAAGAATTTCCGGATCTTATCCGGAGAACCGGAATTTTGCTTTCTTCCATCCACGCGATGTGAGTCGATGTTATTTTTGTTCAATTCATTTCTTACGGAGGGTCGGTCTTATGAAAACATGGAAAATGGCAGTCTTGGGCGTGGCCGCCATCGGATTTTCCGCGATGTCTGCCAATGCCGGCGAGCTCGACATTCTCAAACCCCGGGTCCCTGCCGACCAGATTGCGGCGGCCAAGGCCATGAAGCCTCCCTTTGCCGTGACCCAGGACATGATCGCCAAGGGCAAGGACGTCTTCAACGGTGCCGGAACCTGCTACACCTGCCATGGCGCAGCCGGTGACGGAAACGGCCCTGGTGCTGCCGGAATGGATCCCGCCCCCCGCAATTTCACCAACTCCAAGTTCGAGCAGGTCCGCACCGCCGGAGAAATGTTCTGGGTGGTGTCCAACGGTTCCCCCCTCCAGCCCGCCATGGTCGGATTCGTGACCGCCGGCCAGATCACCGAGAAGCAGGCCTGGGAGGCCGTGATCTATGAAAGAAGCCTCGGATGCGGCGGCGACATGTCCTGCGTCGAAGGTTCGGCCGACTGGGTCTCCAAGCAGCCCGTCCACGAGGAAGCGGCTGGAAACCTGAAGCCCGAGTTCCTGAACACGGCGGCGAAGTAACGGCCCCTGAAATGATTGCCGGGAAAGGATCCCCCTTTCCCGGTTTTTTCATCAACCCATGCTTGACAAAAAATGAAATCTGAGGTCTAATCGGCAGAAAGAGTCTGGAAAACGGTGATTTGTCCGTTTCCCTTAAACGAATACCTTCTCCAATTCGCCTGGTTCCCGGTTCCTTAATAACGGGTTGCTGGAACGGTCCATTCCCGGTCGCCCACTCCAAGAGACAACCCCATCGGCTAACCCAACTGGATCCATCCCCCTGGACAAGAATTTGGACAAGACCTGAAAGACATCTGAAGAATCGATACCGCCGTGGCCTATACTCTGCTAGCCCATCAGGATCCCCACTACGGAGAAAAAAGGATCCAGACAAGACCAGCATGCGCCCGTACGGCGAAAAACGGCGGGTAATTCCTGCAGAAGTAGGCTTCCTCCGGCTGTGAGGCGCCTTTAGAAATGATGAAAACCCTGGTCTTCCACTGGACTGGAAGGCACCAGGTCCGGAACAAGAGCGAACGAAAACGGAGGAATTTCAAAACGATGGACGACAAGGAAAATTGTCTGAACCTGGCTGACCTGAAGGAAAAAAGCATTGCCGAGCTCACTGATGTCGCCAAGGGCTACCATATCGAGGGGGCTGTCAACCTGCGCAAGCAGGACCTGATCTTCGCCATCCTCCAGGCCCAATCCGAAAAAAATGGCGTGATCTATGGAGAAGGGGTGCTGGAAATTCTTCAGGACGGCTTTGGATTCCTCCGTTCCCCTCTCTACAACTACCTTCCTGGACCCGACGATATTTACGTCTCCCCCTCCCAGATCCGGCGATTCAACCTGAGGACCGGAGATACCATCTGGGGGCAGATCCGGCCTCCCAAGGAAGGGGAACGCTACTTTGCCATGCTGAAGGTGGAGAAGGTCAATTTCGAAGATTCCGAGGTGGGTCGTGAAAAGATCCTCTTCGACAATCTTACCCCCCTCTATCCCATGGAAAGGATCCGTCTCGAAAACAGCCCGGAAGACCTTTCGATGCGGGTCATCGATCTTCTGACTCCGATCGGAAAGGGCCAGAGGGGCCTGATCGTCGCGCCGCCCCGGACAGGAAAGACCGTTCTTCTCCAGGGGATCGCCAAGGCCATTGCCAAGAATCACCCGGAAATTTCTCTCATCGTCCTCCTGATCGACGAGCGGCCGGAGGAGGTCACCGACATGATCCGCCAGGTCAAGGGCGAGGTGGTCAGCTCCACCTTCGACGAACCCCCGCAACGGCACATCCAGGTGGCCGAAATGGTTCTCGAAAAGGCCAAACGCCTGGCCGAGTCCCAGAAGGACGTGGTCATCCTGCTCGACAGCATCACCCGTCTTGCCCGGGCCTTCAATATCGTCACCCCGCCGTCGGGGAAGGTCCTCTCCGGAGGACTCGATTCAAACGCGCTCCAGAGGCCCAAGCGCTTCTTCGGATCGGCCAGGAATATCGAGGAGGGCGGGAGCCTCACCATCATCGCCACGGCTCTCATCGATACCGGCAGCCGCATGGATGACGTCATTTTCGAGGAGTTCAAGGGGACCGGCAACATGGAACTCCACCTCGACAGGAACCTCGCCGATCGCCGAATGTTTCCGGCGATCAATGCCACCACATCCGGGACACGCAAGGAAGAGCTCTTGCTGGACAAGGATGACATCAATAAAATATGGATACTCCGCAAGGCGATGAACTCCAACAACGCCCAGGAGGACATGGAGTACCTTCTGAGCAACATGAAAGGAAGCCGGAGCAACAAGGACTTCCTTGAAAAAATGATGAAAGGGTGAGGGATCGATCCTTCCCCGCATTCGGGAGAACGAAATGAAAAAAGGCATTCATCCGGACTACATGCCGGCCAGGGTTGTCTGTGCCTGCGGCAACACCTTCGAAACCAGGACCACCGTCGGCGACCTGCACCTTGACATCTGCAACGCCTGCCATCCCTTCTTTACCGGTACGCAGAAGATCATCGATACCGAAGGGCGCGTGGAACGCTTCATGAAGAAATACCGGAAAGAGGACAGGAAAAAGGCCTGACGCCGATGGCCACCATGGACGTCACTCCGGAAATCCTCGAAAAAATTCTTCCCCGGCTCCAGTCGCTGCGGGACCGCTACGACGAGCTTTCCGGAAAAATGGCCAGCCCCGAGATCTCAAAACACCCGGACCAGTACCGGAAGCTGGCTCAGGACCAGGCTGAACTGGGTCATGTGGTCGAGCTTTTCGACCAGTGGAAAAAACTCAGGAAGGAACAGGAAGACCTGGGAGAGATCAGGGGTGATCCCGCCATGGCCGATCTTGTCTCGGGAGAGGACCGCCGACTGAAAGAGGAACTTTCTTCCCTCGAAGGACGGCTTGTCGATGCCATCCTGCCCAAGGACCAGCGCGATGACCGGAACCTCTTTATCGAGATCAGGGCGGGAGCGGGAGGGGAGGAGGCGGCACTTTTCGCCGCAGAGCTCGGAAGAATGTACCTCCGCTTCATCGAGCGGATGGGATACCGGGCCGAGGTCATGGAGTCGACCGAGACAGACATCGGGGGGGCCCGGGAGTTCATCATCTATGTCCAGGGCAAAAACGCCTACAGCCGCCTCAAGTATGAAAGCGGGGTCCACCGGGTCCAGAGGGTTCCGGTGACGGAAGCCGGAGGGCGGATCCACACCTCCACCGTTACGGTCGCCATCCTGCCGGAGGCCCTCGAGGTCGAGGTGGCGATCGATCCGAAGGATCTCCGGATCGATACCTTTTGTTCCTCGGGCGCGGGAGGACAGAGCGTCAACACCACCTATTCGGCAGTCCGCATCACCCATATCCCGACCGGGATCGTGGTCAGCTGCCAGGACGAGCGTTCCCAGCTCAAGAACAGGGCCAAGGCCATGGCGGTTCTCAGGTCACGCATCCTTGAACAGGAGGTGGCCCGTCAGAACCAGGAGATCGCCTCCCACAGAAAGAGCCTCGTCGGATCCGGAGACCGGTCCGAGCGCATCCGGACCTACAATTTTCCCCAGAACCGGATGACCGACCACCGGATCGGCCTCACACTCTACCAGCTCGACCGAGTCATGGAAGGGGAGCTCGAACCTCTGGTGGATGCCCTTCGGGCCCACGACCGGGCCGAGGAAATCAAGAACTTCGCCTGATGGCCCCCCGAAGGGAGAATCCGGAGAGCGTCTCGGACTGGCTTCTCTGGGGACAGGATCGACTGGAAGGACTCGACAATCCGGCCCATGAATCCAGGGCCCTGATGGGAGTTCTTCTGTGCTCTTCGACCGCCCCCTGGACACGGGGAGCGGACCCCCTGCCATTGGAGCACCGGACGACCTTCCGGAGTTGGATCGATCGGCGGGCAAAAAGAGAACCCTTCCACCTCATTGTGGGATCGGTCCCATTTTTTGGCCGGAGCTTTCGGGTCGGGCCGGGAGTCCTCGTCCCCCGGCCCGAGACCGAGCACCTCGTTCTCTGTGCCCTCGACCACCTGGCCGGGCGCCGGGCGGAGGATCCGGCCCGGATTCTCGATCTCGGGGCAGGCACCGGGATCATTGCCCTGACCCTTCTTCTCGAATGCCCCGGCACCTTGGGTGTGGCCGTAGAACGGGAGCCGGCGGCCCTCGGCATCCTCCTTGAAAACAGGAGAAGTTTCGGGCTCGAAGATCGACTGTCGGTGATTCAAGGAAGCTGGGGAGAAATGTTTGCGGACAGGCCCGCTTTCGACCTGGTCCTCTCCAATCCTCCCTATATTCCCACAGGCGTCCTCCCGATGCTCGAGCCGGAAGTCCGGGACCACGAACCGGTTGCAGCCCTCGACGGAGGAGCTGACGGGCTCGCCTGCTACCGGAAGATCCTCTCCACAGCCCCCGGGCTTCTGAAAGAGGGGGGCCTTCTGGCCTTCGAAATCGGAGAAGGGCAAGCCAGCTCCTTCCGGGAGGGAGGAGAGGCCTGGCCCTCTCCGGAGACACCATTTTCGGGTCCTCCCGCCGTCATGAGGGACGTGTCGGGGCGGGACAGGGTCATCACCTGGAAAAAATGAGGGAACGTGCTTGGATGCTTTCAGAATAGTCGGTGGCCATCCCCTCCGGGGAACGGTCAGGATCTCGGGCTCCAAGAATGCGGCTCTTCCGATTCTTTTCTCCTCCCTTCTCGGAGGGGAGTTCACGCTTCGAAATGTTCCCTGTCTCCGGGACATCCGGACGACCCTTTCCCTCCTCCGGCAGCTCGGCATCCACACGGAACAGCTTGAACCCCCGGCCCCCTCCCTCTCTGAGTGGACCGGCACCTTTGCCATTTCGGACAGGGACACCCCGGACTACGAGGCTCCCTATGATCTCGTCCGGACGATGCGGGCCTCCGTCCTCTGCCTTGGGCCTCTTCTGGCCAGAAAACGGCGGGCCAGGGTTTCTCTACCCGGAGGGTGCCTGATCGGAGCCCGGCCTATCGACATGCACCTCAAGGCTTTTGAAAAAATGGGCGCCCGGATCACCATCCACCACGGATATATCGATGCGGAGACAGACGGCCTGGTCGGAGCGGAGATTGCCCTCCCTTATCCGACGGTCACAGGGACGGAGAATATCCTGATGGCCGCGGTCCTGGCCAACGGAATAACCACGATCTCGAATGCGGCCGAAGAACCGGAGGTCGCGGACCTTGCGCACTTCCTGATGGCAAGGGGGGCGCGGATTTCGGGCGCCGGATCCTCGACAATCCGGATCGAGGGCGTCGAGGCCCTTCGCGAGACCACATACACGATCATGTTCGACCGGATCGAGGCGGGGACCTTCCTCGTGGGCGCCGCCCTCCTGGGAGACTCCGTCCGGATCGAGGGGCTCGACCCCGCCCCCCTGACCTCCATCCTGGATGTTCTCCTGGCGATGGGGGCCGAGCCCCGGATCGAGGAAGAGGCGATCACCCTGGGAGCAATCCGGAAACCCGTCGGGACAACGGTTCGCACTCTTCCCTATCCCGGATTTCCCACCGACATGCAGGCCCAGATTCTCCCATTGATGGCCACCGCGAGCGGCCCCTCCTCGATGATAGAGACGGTTTTCGAAAATCGTTTCACCCATGTCATGGAGATGAACCGGATGGGGGCCGAGATCGAAATCCATGGCTCCCAGGCCCTGGTCCGGGGAGGGAGCCGTCTGGAAGGGGCGATCGTGATGGCCTCCGATCTTCGGGCCTCAGCCGGACTTGTCCTGGCCGGACTTGTGGCGGAAGGGGAGACGGAGATCAAGAGGGTGTACCATATCGACAGGGGATACGAATCCATCGAAAGGAAGCTTGAATTGCTCGGCGCCCGGATCAAGCGCGTCCAGGAGGATCAGCCATAAAATCTCCCGCCCTCGTTCTCGCCCTTCCCAAGGGCAAGATGTTTGATGATCTTTTGGGTCTTTTTGAAAAAGGAGGATGGGGATTTGCCGAATATCGCCGGAATCCCCGCGCCCTGACCTGCCGCTCCGACGACGGCTCCCTTCGCATCCTCCTTGTCCGTTCGAGCGATGTGATCGCCTATGTGGAACATGGAGGGGCCGACATGGGAATCGTGGGCCGGGACCAGATCGAAGAACAGAATCGGGAGATGATAGAACCCCTTGATCTCAATGTGGGATTCTGCCGGCTGGTCGTGGCCCGTCCGGAGGGATCCTCGCGGGAGGGGACGGAAAATCGGGCCCTTCGGATCGCCACCAAATACCCGAGACTTGCCGAGATGCATTTTCTGGCGCGGGGAATCCCCGTCTCGATCCTGAAGCTCTATGGGTCCCTTGAGCTTGCACCCCAGACGGGGCTGGCGGACCAGATCGTGGACCTTGTGGCAACAGGAAGGACCCTCCGGGAAAATCGCCTCGAGATCGTCGAGGAGATTCTCCCCTCGACCGCCCGCCTCATCGTCAACCGGGCCTCCTGGTCCCTCAGGAACAGGACAGTCATGGAGATCGTCGAACGGCTCAGGCCCCATATCCCCCCCAAGCCGGTCATCTCGGGGTGACCGCCGCCAGGGACCCGGAGGCTCCTTTCATGAAGACACTGATCTCGCGGGTTAGATCGCACGACGATGGGAAGAAGGCCCTCGCCCATATTCTTTCCCGGGGCCGGGACAAGGAGGCCCAGCGGGTTCGGGAAAGGGTCTCCGAAATCATCTCCTCCGTCCGCTCCGGAGGGGACGAGTCCCTCCTGGAGTGGGCCCGGACCCTCGATGGCTTTACCGGAGGCCGGACGGATCTCGAGGTGGGCCTGTCCGTTGCCGAAAATGCCTGGAATTCGCTGGCTCCCTCCCTAAAAGACGCCCTCTCCTTTTCCAGAAACCGGATTGCAGACTACCACCACCGGCTCCGGGATGATCTCCGGGACCTGCCCCCCACCCCCGAAAGGGCCGGATGCCGCTGGACCCCCATCGACCGGGTGGCGGTCTACGTTCCGGGGGGGACCGCCCTCTATCCCTCCACCGTCCTGATGACGGCCACCGTCGCCCGAGTGGCCGGAGTCCGGGAAATCTCCGTGATCACCCCGGGGAGGCCAGGAGGCATCGCCCCCGTCGTTCTTGCGGCCTGCCATGCGGCCGGCGTGGACAGGATCTTCCCGGTCGGAGGGGTTCACGCCATCGCCGCCCTGGCCTTCGGAACGGAAAGCCTTCCGGCCGTCGACCAGATCGTGGGCCCGGGAAACCGCTATGTGGCCGAGGCCAAGCGCCAGCTCTACGGAACCATCGCCATCGACATGATCGCCGGCCCCACCGAAGTTCTCATCGTTGCCGACAGTTCGGCTGATCCCGCCTTCATCGCCGCCGATCTTCTCGCCCAGGCCGAACACGACACACAGGCCTCGGCCGTCCTTCTGACCGATTCGGAGGAGCTTTCCGGAAGGGTTTTGGAGGAGCTCGGACGTCAGCTTAAGAACCTCCCCCGACGTGAGATCGCGCGCGCCTCCCTCGAAGAGTTCGGCGCTATCCTCACCCTGGCCTCTCTTGACCTGGCCCCGGCCCTTGTCGACCTCATCGCCCCGGAACATCTCGAACTTTCCGTCACAAATCCCGGGGAGTTCGCCGGAAAGATCAGGAACGCGGGGGCGATCTTCCTGGGACACTCCGTCCCCGAGGCGGCAGGAGACTACTGCTTCGGGCCAAGCCATGTCCTTCCGACCAACGGGACGGCCCGCTTCGCCTCCCCCGTCTCGGTCGAGACCTTCATGAAGCGGACGAGCCTCATCGGGGGGGAGAGGGTCGGAGACCTCGAGCGGATCCTCGAGGTCTCGGAAATCCTGGCCCGGGCCGAGGGGCTCGAAGGCCATGCCCGGTCGGCGGCGCTCCGACGGAAGGGATCCCCCCATGACCGATGACGCCTGTCTGGACTGGATCCGTCCCGAGATCCGGACCGAGTCGGGGATCAAGACGGAGCCCGTTCCGGAAGGGACACTTCGACTTGATGCCATGGAAAACCCCTTCGACCTCCCCCCCGAGATTCACCGGAGGCTGGGAGAGGATCTGGCGCGCCTTCCCCTTAACCGGTATCCCGACGGAGGAGCCTCCGAACTTCGGGATCTTCTCGGAAAGAGACTTTTCGGACTCCCTTCCGACAATATTTTTCTGGGAAACGGGTCCGACGAGATTCTCCAAAACCTTTTTCTCCTGACGCCGGGTCCCATCCTCCTGGCCGAACCCACCTTCTCGATGTATCGCCTCCTTGCCCGCATCACGGGTCGTCCTGTCGGGACCGTTTCCCTCGAGGAGGATTTCTCCCTCGACCCGGAGGCGCTCCTCGAGGCTGTCAAAAGGCTCAGGCCTTCCCTGATCGTCCTCTCCCACCCCAACAACCCCACCGGACGCGATCTCGACTCCCGGGCAGTGGAACGCCTCTGCCGGGAATTCCCCGGGGGAATTCTGGTGGATGAAGCCTACTTTCCCTTTTCCGGGAATACGCTCCTTTCTCTCCGGGAGGCCTGCCCCTCCCTCATGATCCTCCGCTCCCTCTCCAAGATGGGACTCGCGGCCCTCCGGCTCGGGATCCTCGCGGCCAACCCCCGGATCGTATCCGAACTCGACAAGATTCGCCTCCCCTACAATCTCGACATCCTGACGCAGCGGGCGGCCACCCTTATCTGCCGCGAGTCCTTTCCCGTCCTTGAGGCCCAGGTCCGGGTGATCGTTGGCCTAAGAGACGAGCTCAGGGAGCGTCTCCTGACCATATCCGGGGTGACGCCCCTCCCCTCGAGCGCAAACTTCCTTCTGGTCCGGATCGCAGGAACGGATCCCTCTTTTGTCGCACAGAAACTCGCCCTCCAGGGCATTTGCGTCCGGGACGTCAGCCGGCAGCATCCCTTGCTGGCCGGTTGCCTGCGCGTCACGATCGGAAAACGTGAGGAGAACGACCGGTTTGCATCGACCCTAGCCCTCATATTGAAAGGACAGCCATGACCGAGCCCCATCTGACGGAATCCCGGGAGGGGCCTCTCCGGAGGGCCTCCCTCTCCCGCCACACCCGTGAAACGAAAATCGAAGGGAACCTCCTGATCGAGGGGACGGGACAGGCCAGAGTCAGCACAGGAATGCCCTTCTTCGACCATCTTCTCGATCAGGTCTGCCGTCATGGTCTCCTCGACCTCACTCTCCAGGCCGAAGGGGATCTGGAGGTCGACTGGCACCATACCGTCGAGGACACCGGACTGCTTCTGGGAAGCCTTCTTGACACCGCTCTCGGGGACCGGGCGGGAATCAACCGGTTCGGCTTCTTCTACGCCCCTCTCGACGAGGCTCTGGCCCGGGTCGTCATCGATCTCTCCGGCCGTCCCTTCCTCGTCTACGACCTCCCCGCCGAACGGGGAGAGCGCGTCCGGGACTTTGACATCGATCTCCTCGAGGACTTCTTCCAAGCGCTGACCCAGAAGGGGCGCTTCACGATGCACCTCCACCTCCTCTCCGGACGGAACACCCACCACAAGGCCGAGGCGGTCTTCAAGGCCTTCGCCCGGGCCCTGCGCATTGCCTGCGCCAGGGACCCCCGTCAGACGGGCGTTCCCTCGACCAAGGGAAGCCTCTGATGGCACAGGCTCCAAGGACGGTCGTGATCGACTACGGAATGGGAAACATTCATTCCGTCTCCAAGGCCCTGGAGGCCTCGGGCCACCGGGTGCACATCGCGGCCCATCCGGAGGAGTCCTTCCGGGCCTTCGATCCGACCCATCTCGTCCTTCCGGGGGTCGGGGCCTTCGGAGAAGGGATAGGCCGCCTCGAAAAGGCAGGCTGGATCCCCGTCCTCAGGGGGTGGATTTCCGAGGACAGGCCCTTCCTGGGCATATGCCTGGGCATGCAACTCCTCTTCGGAGAGAGCCACGAGTTCGGGACCCACCAGGGACTGGAGATCTTTCCGGGGAGAGTGGTCCCTTTCGACCCGAACCGGGGAAAGGTGCCCCAGATCGGCTGGAACGAAGTCAAAAAGACGGCCCCTCATCCGATATGGCAGGGACTTCCTCCGGAACCCGACCTTTATTTCGTTCACTCCTACCACGTCCGGACCCCCGAACAGTCGATCATCCTGGGGGAGACCGACTACCATGAGACCTATCCCTCCATGGTCGGCCTCTCCCGCGTCGTGGCCATGCAGTTTCACCCGGAAAAAAGCCAGCGGACCGGTCTCACCCTCCTCAAAAACTTTGGAGCCCTCTGATGGACATCTATCCTGCAATCGACCTCACCGAGGGACTGGTCGTCCGCCTTTCACAGGGCGACTTTGACCGCTCCACCGTCTACGGGACTGATCCGGCGGCTGTGGCCGTCTCATTTGCCCGCCAGGGAGCCCGGTGGCTCCATGTGGTGGACCTCGACGGAGCCAAAAGCGGGAAGGTCTCGAATCTGTCCGCCATCGAACAAATCGTCGGCCACTTTCCCGGAAAGGTCCAGGTGGGCGGGGGCATCCGGACACTCGAGGCGGCCGCCCGGTATCTCGAACGGGGAGTGGAACGGCTTGTGCTGGGAACGGGGGCCCTGACCGACCCGGACTTCCTTGCCGCCATGCTAAAACACCACCCGGGTCGCTTCTATGTGGGTCTTGATGTCAGAAACGGCCGGATCGCCATCTCGGGCTGGATCGAGGAGGCCACCGGAGACCCCCAAGACATCATGGCCACCCTGGCCAAAAGAGGC
>JAKAWK010000147.1 GCA_021827365.1 Nitrospirota bacterium | reverse complement strand
TCCTGGCGGTCCTGTGGTCGCCCTCAGGAGAAATGCTGATCAACGGAATCACCTTTCTCGCCTCCGCCGTCTTCCTGCTTTTCATAAAGGTCCGCGAATCTTCCAATGCCCCCGAGATAGGCAAAAGCCCCGGAATGCTTGAAGAGATCCGGGAGGGCTTTTCCTTTGTCTTCTCTCCAGAAAGAAAACTTCTGGCCCCCTTTTTCTTCATGGCCCTCTATGGTCTTGTGACGGGACCGGTCAACATTCTTCTCCTGATTCTCTCAAACCAAGTCCTCAAAAGAGGGGCCGAAGGATTCGGGGATCTGATCTCCGCCTTCGGAGTGGGAATGCTTCTGGCCTCCCTATTCCTGACCTTCTATCATCCCCGAAACTCCCTTACCTTCATGGCGAAGGGTTTTTCCCTGGCCGGCCTTCTCTCATTCGGGATCGGGAGCGCCTCCTCCTTTTCCATGGAACTTGTTCTTCTTGCCCTTTGGGGCGCCGCCGTCTCCATGGTGAATCCCCTCTCCCAGACCCTGATCCAGCATATGACCCCGCCGCGCCTCATCGCCCGGGTCCTCACCGTCATGAGCCTGGGCTTCCTGACCGGAATCCTGGCCGGGATGGCCCTGTTCCCCGCCATCTCGAGCCGGCTTGACATTGACCATGCCTTTTTGATCATGGGACTTGTCCTCCTTATTCCCGTCCTGAGAGGAATCCCGGGTAATCTTCGCAGGATGGGAGAGGCCCTCCTGGGGCGCTCCCTCCCGGAGACAGACCTATAACCCATTTCCAAAGAAGGAGAGATGATTGACCAGTCCCGTTCGAACCCGGACCAAACCGGACAACTCCCCCCGGAACTGGAATGCCCTGACCGTCTCCGAGTGCTTTAGAAAGCTTTTCGGAACACAGAAGCTCCTCGTGGCCACCCACCGGGAACCGGTCATCTATCAGCCGCCCCAAAACGAGTCCCCCAAGCGCAAGGATCAACCGAAACTCCGCTATCCGGCCGGCGGAGTCAGCCAGTCGCTCCACCGTCTTCTCCTCCAGACCGGAGGAGACTGGATCTCCCTTCAAAACTCGCCGGGCCCCCCGACTCTCTCCATCTCCCTGCCCGGATTCCCGGCCACCTACATCCTCTATCGACTTTCACCCAGGGATCCCGCACTGGAAGAGGGATACCAGCGCTTCTCCAACGACCTTTTATGGCCCCTCTTCCACGAAGAGCCGGGGCGCGTCGGTGCCCGTCCTGGAGATTTTAAGGGGTATGAAGCGGTCAACCGTCTCTTCGCGGAACATATTTTTCGGGTGGTAAAAAATCACGGAAACGGGGTCCTGTGGATCCATGACTACCAGCTCTCCCTCGTCGCCAAGGAGCTCCGTCCCCTGGTCTCCTCCCCTCTTCCACCCATCGCCTTCTTCTGGCACATCCCCTGGCCCCGGCAGGAATTCCTGGTCCACCTCCCTGAAAGGAGAGCTCTTCTCGAGGGGCTTCTGGATTATGATTTCCTCGGATTCCAGACCGCGCTCTACCGCGAACGTTTCCTGGAATCGGTCGAACGGGAGTTTGGGGAAGATCCCCGCATCAGCGTCTTTGCGGACTGTGTCGTCAAGGGAAACCGGAGGATCCATGTGGGAGACTACCCGATCGGAGTGGACCCCGGTCGCTTCGAGTCCCTCTCCCTGGACCAGAAGGGACAGGACGAGGCCCGGAGCCTCCTTTGTGAACTGGGAATCGCTCCGGAGGAGGTTCTTCTCATCTCGGTCGACCGAATGGATTACACCAAGGGCTTTCTGAAACGTCTCCAGATCCTTGAATCCCTTTTTCTGGCCAACCCGGGAAGGGTCGGAAAAATCCGTCTCCTTCAGATCGCACCCCTGACACGTTCGGGCCACCCCACCTACCAGAGCTACCAGAAAAAAGTCCGTGAGGCTGTCTCAAACTTCAACGAACGATGGAAGACCGGAACCTGGTTTCCGGTGGTCTCCGTCGAACGCACCGTTGAACACAGGATCCTGGCTCCGCTCTACCGGATGGCCGCCGGGGCTCTGGTCACATCGACCAACGACGGAATGAACCTTGTGGCCAAGGAATATCTGGCGGCCCAGAAGGATGAGGGAGGAACCCTCTTCCTGAGCCGCTACACCGGTGCCGCACAAGGACTTAAGGAAGCCGTCCTGATCGATCCCTTCGATCCCGCCACCTCAGCGGCGATCATAGACCGTTATCTGGCCGAGCCTGCCTCGATCAGGAAGGGACGCAACAAGATCCTGAGGGAGCAGATCTCCCGGAACAACATCTTTCTGTGGATGGGGTCGATTTTGACGGGAATCCGGGAAGCAGAGACAAAAGGGAATTAGGGACGTGCAAAAAAAGCGGGAAAGGGGGGATTCCTTTCCCGCCGGGAAAGCCAAGCTATCCTCCGGTGCAAACGTTCTCAGGGATCAAGGAGAGATTCTTGTCGGAGATCTCCTTGATGACCTGGGCAAATCGGTTCGCATCGAATTTCTTGTATTGAAGTTCCCCGCCCAGATTGTTCGCAATCATTGGAAGGAGCTTGAGCGAATTCCGGCGTGAGCATTCCCAGTTCGGCTGGCTGTACCGGACCAGAGCCCAGGCCCGGTAAAGGGTGCGCTTGTCGGGTGCGACACGGTTGGGATGCTTGGGCTGATATTCAAGCCAGTAGTACTGGTATTCTTCCCCTCCCACAAGCCACCCCTGGGAGGTCTGGCGGATCTGGGTCTTGGTTTCGTCCTTGATGCGCATCAGAGTCTGGGTATCGGGATTGAGCTCCCTCTTGACGGAATTGCCGATCAGGCTCCAGTTCTGGTCCCCGATTCTGTCGGAGGCCTTTCTCTGGGCCCGGATGTAGGCGTCGTGCTTGGCTCCCTGCAGGGAATTTTCAAGGGGGGAACTCGCCGCAAACCACTTGGAGCTCCGGTTTGTCCTCTTCTGGCTCCATTGGCCGATCCCGTTGATCCACGGCGGAACGCTCGAATCAGAGCGGGCCACAACCTTGTACCCTTCCGGCCCCTTGGGAATGTTCGACAGGGAGGCGCATCCGGAAAGCAGGAGGGCCGATCCAGCAACGAGCCCCATGGCTCCCCATAACAGTTTCTCCTTCATTGAGTCTCCTTTCATTGTTGGCCTCCCGCATGCCGGGAGGATTCCTGCCGCCGTCAAACCACCATCTTCCATGGCTGAGAGGGCGAAGCCGGTACTTCCTTCCGATTTTTAAAAAGTC
>JAKAWK010000042.1 GCA_021827365.1 Nitrospirota bacterium | reverse complement strand
GAGAGGAAGGAGGTTGAGGCCCAGAGGACGAAATCCCGACGGAAGTTCTTCCTCGCAAAGAGGGCCATGATCGCAAGTCCTAGTGGAAAAAGATAAAAACCGTTTCCGAGTGCGGTGGCCGCCTCCATGACCGGATCGAGCCAGGATCGGTCCAGCGTATTGTTGATCCAGAGAAAGAGACTCTGGTCGTCATGGATGAAAATGTTCATCATTCCTTTCAGGGAGGCTAGTCTGAGCGGTCCCGGTCCAGCAGGGCCTTGAGCCGTTCCTGGACGGCCGGCTTGGACCAGTCGGAGGGGTAGGAGATGCGAAAGACGCCGCCGGCTTCCGAAAATCCATGTTTCTCTATCAGGTATCGTCCCACTTCCAGAACCTGTTCCCGCCATGTGCCGGAGCTTGTCCACTGCAAGGCTTCCAGGACAAGTTCCCCGAATTCCTCCTCAGGAATCCGGTCCGGATGCCAGAGATCGAGTTCTCCGGAATGCTCGGGGTCCCTGCTCACAAGGGAATAGACAGGCATGGGCTGAAGACTCCTTGGGGTGAGAGTGATTTGATGATCCGATTGAGGCTATTATACACGAATAGTGACCGGCTGGTATAATGGTGCTCATGAAAGGATTCCGTGGACAAAGCCCCGCTCATCCTCCTGCTTCTCTCCGGCCTTCTGGTCGGAGCCCTTTTTCTCTCGAGGCTCTCTGAAAGGCTCAGGACACCGGATATTCTCTGGTTCATGTTCCTAGGGCTACTTCTTGGTCCTTCGGGGTTGGGAATTCTGTCCGGAGATTCCCTCATGGGCACAGGACATGTCTTTCTTCTGGGGGCCGTCTTTCTTGTCCTTTATGAAGCGGGCCTCAGAACCCGGGTCGACCGGGTCAGAGACCACGGAATTGCCATCGCCCTTCTGGTGACCCTGGGTCTTCTGATCACCTCGATCCTTCTGGCCGCTGCCGTCCATTTTCTCTTCGGGCTGACCTACTTTGAAGGGCTCCTTCTGGGGTCGATCCTCTCGACCACCGATCCGGCCTCGATTCTTCCGATCCTCCGGAAACTTCCGCTTCCCTCCCGGGTCTCGGAAACCCTGGTGGCCGAGAGCGCCCTGGGGGATGTGACGGGAAGCCTGCTGACGCTCTTTATCCTCTCCCTTTCACGACCCGATCTCTCCCTGACCCGCTCCCTGGGGGAATTCTCCCTCTCCGTCCTCTGGGGGGGATTGTCGGGAGCCGTTTTGGGAGCGCTGGTCATTGTGCTTGCCACCCACCCGAAAATGGGGCTATTCCGACACAATCTCCCCGTCCTGATCCTCTCGGCCCTTCTGGCGGGATTCGGGCTCTCCCTCCTTGTTCATGGGCAGGCTCTTCTTTGTGCCTTCGTCCTGGGAATGGTGGCAGGACAAAGGGCGGATTCCGCCAGGGATCGCCATTCCCCCTTTTCTGGAGAGGCCTTCAGAACGGTCAACAACCTTCTGGCTTATCTGGCAAGTTTTTTCATTTTCCTGGTCATGGGAACCCTCATCCCCGGCTCGTCCGGGGGAATATCGTGGTTCAGACTCCTCGCTCTCGTCCTCTTCCTTGTTCTTGTGGTGCGTCCTCTGGTGGTCTTTTCCCTGCTGCCCCTCGACCGGCGGTCCCGTTTTTCGTTGCGGGAAATGGGGTTCATGTCCGTGGTCCGGGAGACAGGAATCATGGCGGGGGCACTCCTGGGACTGGCTCACGACGCTCTTCCGAACCGGGCCTCCATCATCGTCTTTTCCGTGGTCGTGGGAACGATCGCAATCGGAGCCCTGGGCTCGGCCCCCGTGGCCCGATATCTGAAGTTTTCCGGATCTCCGGAGAGCCGTCCATGAAAGGGGTCCTCCGGGGATTCCTGGCCCTGCTCCTGGCGGGCCTCTCGTCCTGCGGGCTTCCCTCGAATCCCGTCACTCCTCCCGAGATCCTGGTGACAGGGGAAGCCGGAGTCTCCGGAGGGGAGGCCCTGGGCACAAGCCTGCCCTTTACGGGCGTCCCCGTTCCGGTCTCCTCCCATGCGATTTTGCCGGGTCTCTCTCTCTGGGGAAGTGCGACCGTCGACAATAGCCTGGTCCTCCTGGCCCGTGACGCGAACGGAACGGGAGAGTTCCTCGTGGCTCCCCTTCCCCTCTCCGGGGCTCCTGCCTTCGCTCAGGTCTCCTTTCCCTCCCTGGGAGGGACTCCCTGGGCCCTGGCCCTTGTCACTCCCCAGGTTCTGGCGGTTCTCATGACCACCACCACCGCTCCCCAGGGATGCATCGCCCTTTTCGATGCCGCGACCCTGGTCCAGATGACGGGAGGGGGAACAATCTCCGCCTCCCAGGCCTGCCGGCCTTTTGGAGCTTCTGGCTTCCTTTCCGGGGGATTTCTTCTCCCCCTGGCTGACGGAGTCATGTTCCTGGCGGGAACGGTGACATCCTCGGGGTCGGGGACCCAGAGGACCTCCCTCTTCCTCATGACCCAGAGCAGCGTCCTATCAGGTAACAGCATTAGCTCAAGCTCCCCCGGGACTCTTCCCGCTTCTTACGGTGCGAATCTTCCCATCGCCGGAGTAGCCCTTCCCGAGGCAGTCCTCCTGCCGGATCCTTCCGCGCCGGCCATCGACCTCTACCCGGTCACGACCCTCTATGGAAGCGGGGGAGGGACCCTGGCCCCCCTCTCCACCACAAAACTGGATCTTCCTGGCCCTCCTACTCTACTTGCCATCGATCCCGCCCAGAACTTCCTCCTGTCGGGATCGAGCGGAACGGTCTCCCTTTTCAGTCTTGGTGCCATTCTCAATCCGGGGGGAACCCTGGGGGTTATCGATTCCTTTTCGAGCCTCTCCGGAGAAAGCTTCCAGACGATGACCGTCTATACCGGAAGCTCCTGACAGAAGGAGAGAAAGGAGGGAGGGTGGTTCATTTTGGTGTTCTTGCCGGCCTTTACCTTGGACTGGGTCTTCTGTCGGGATTTCTGTCAGGACTTTTGGGAATCGGAGGAGGGGTGGTGCTTCTTCCGGCCCTTCTTTTCATTCTTCCCTTGATGGTCGGCCATGGCGTCACTCCCTTCGAGGCGACGGAGATCTCCATGATCCAGGTGACCTTTGCGGCCCTGATGGGGATTCTTGTGCACCGGCCCTCGACCCATGTCCCCCTTCGGAGAATCATCCTGTGGGCACTTTCCGCCCTGATCGGCGGGGCTGTCGGAGGCCTTCTTTCATACCGATTTTCAGGCCGGGTGATTCTCCTGCTC
The DNA here is from genome assembly GCA_021827365.1 of Nitrospirota bacterium. Lineage (GTDB taxonomy): Bacteria > Nitrospirota > Leptospirillia > Leptospirillales > Leptospirillaceae > UBA4572. Next base: position 15,691 of record JAKAWK010000042.1, on the reverse strand, counting down.
TTCCTTGCCGAAACCTGCCTTGCTCTTTTTCTTCTTTTTTTCCGTCCCAGGGAGGTTGCTCCAGGGGATTGTCCTGACGGCTCCCCTCTGGAATTCCCCGTCATGACCGCGATCGGTCTGACCAGCGGCATCCTGGGAGTCGGTGGGGGATTCCTTTTCTATCCCGTCCTGACTCTTTTTTTCCGCTATCCCTCCTTTGTGGCGGTCGGATCGAGCCTTGCGGTCATGTTCCCGATGGCCGCCTCCGCCTCGGCATTCAAGATCCTGGCTTCCGGATCCCTGTCTCCTCCTACGGTTCCGATCGTCCTTGGAGCCCTGGGGGGATCCCTTTTGGGATCACGGTTTACAAAGAGATTGGGAGCCTTCCGGATCCGCCTGTTCCAGGGGGTTCTTCTTTCCCTCACGATTCTGCGCCTGTTGTGGAGTCTCTTTCATTGACATGGGACCGGGTCCTTATCCTTCCTCTTCCTCGATTTCATATTCCCGCATCTTGGCATAGAGGGCCTTTCGGCTGATTCCGAGAATCCGCGCCGCCAGGCTTTTGTTCCCTTTGGATTCCGCGAGAGCCCGGCGAATCTGCTCCCGTTCTCCCTCTTTCAGCGTCCTGGGCGGAAGGGGCTGGAGGGAGCTTCCCGGAGAAGGGGCCAGATGGAGAAGGGGCGCGATCATCTCGCCTTCGAGTTCGAAATGGTCAGGGCCGGTGAGTCCCTGGACAACAGCGACCTCGATCATGCGGTTCTTGAGCTCACGGACATTGCCGGGCCAGGGGTATGTGGTCAGGATCTCGCGGGCTTGCGGAGAGATGCCGATCGTAAGTCCGGGGCTGTCGAAGGCCTCGGCAAGAAAGCGCCGGGCCAAAATAAGGATGTCCCCTCCGCGTTCGCGAAGGGGGGGGACATTGATCGGAAAGACATTCATCCGGTAATAGAGATCCTCCCGGAGGCGTCCCTGGTTGACGAGTAGAAGGGGATCGATGTTGCTGGCCCCGATGATCCGCGCATGAAATGACAGCTCTTCCGTTCCTCCGACCCGATAGAAGGTCCTGTTTTCCAGGACACGGAGGAGGGCTATCTGGGTCGAAAGATCCATGGTGCCGATTTCATCGAGGAAAAGGGTCCCCCGCCCGGCGGTCGACAGCCATCCGTCCTTCCGGGAAAGGGCACTGGTGAACGACCCCTTTTCATGGCCGAAGAGCTCGGAGTTGACCAGCTCTCTCGAGATGGCGCCGGTATTGACGGCAATAAAGGGTTCCTCCCGACGGGGAGAGAGCTGGTGGATGGAACGGGCCACGAGCTCCTTGCCGGTTCCCGATTCGCCTGTGATGAGGATGGGAATGGAATGGGAGGAGGCTTTTCTGATGCGGTCGGCCAATCTCCTGATGGCCGGACTGTCCCCGGCCAGAAGCGGCAGGGGGAGTTCGTTTCCGGACAGAATGTCTTTTTCCGTTCGCTTCGGGGCCGACGTCAGATCGCCCAGCAGGGTCAGGAGCTTCTTTTCGTCGATCGGCTTTTCAAGATAATTGGCCGCACCCTTCCGAATCGCCTCCACGGCGGTTTCCACCGTCGCATGAGCCGTCATGATCACCACAGGAACGTGGGGGTAAAGGGCCCTGATGGGTTCAACCAGCTCGATTCCGGTCGTGTCGGGGAGCTTGAGGTCAAGAAGAATCGCAGACCGGTGTGCCGGGAGCGGGTCGGACTTCAGGATTTCGAGGGCTTCCCGGCCAGTGCCTGCCTCGAAGACAACATAACCCTCGTGAGTCAGGAGAGTCTTCAGGTAAAGTCTGGTATTGGCATAATCGTCTACGACAAGGATGCGGCCCTGAGCTTTCATTTTAGTGATTTTTCAAGATTTGAAAGCTCTTTGAGTGTCTTTTTCACTTGAGAAAGCTTCTGGAGGAGTAGAGTCCGATCCCTCCGGAGTCTGGCGGACTCCTGGGTGTCGGCCAGAAGTCTTTGGGAGGCTTCCTTGAGTTCATAAGGAGTTTTTTCCCCATTGAGCGTTCCCAGCAGATTCTGGCCTTCGTGGCGTTCGGTGGGTCCCAGGTGCAGGTCTGCCAGGGCCCAGGCAAATACCAGCCTGTCACGAACTGCGGGGGAAATTGCCGGCAGGGAGGAGCGCTGCTTCAAGAGGGCCCTTGCCGCCTTGTAATATCCCTTTGAAAAGAGGTAGGACATTCCCCCGAAATACTGGGCATCATGATGGCTGAGTTCGGCGATGGCGAAGGGAGGGAGAATGATGACCGCCGGAGGGCAGGGGGGAGGAGTCCGGACAGGGGGCAAGGACTGGCAGGCTGTCATGGGAAGGACAAGGAGTGCGACAGTGAGGCGGAGCAGGATTTTGAGTCTGGGTCTAGGCATGGGTGCCCTCCTCGAATAAAAGGGGGAGGGAAACGATGAATACGGTCCCTTTCGGTGAGTTTTGGGCGATTTCTATCGACCCTCCCATGGTGACGACGATCCCTTTTGTCACGGCAAGGCCCAGGCCCAGCCCCTCCTTTGTCCGGATGTCAAAAGGGGCCACCTGGTAAAACTTGTCAAACAGAAAGGGGAGGTTTTCCGGCGGAATCCCGATCCCGGTGTCGGCAATTTCGAAACGGAGGGAGGTCATTTCCCGTGTCACCGAAATCCTGATTTCTTCTCCCTCCTGAGTAAACTTAAACGCGTTTCCCAACAGATTGTCCAGAATCTGGGCCAGCTTGTTGGCATCGGTCCGGATTGTGTCAGGGAGTTCCGGGTCGATCCGGGCTTCGAAGCGTCTCCCTGATCCTTCGGCAGCCAGTCGATAACGTTCAACGATCCTGTCGAGAAAATTCCTGAGTTCGAGGGGATGAAGATCGATGCGCATCTGACCGGCTTCGATTCGTCCAAGATCGAGAAGCTGGTTGACGAGATCGACAAGGTGGTCGATCTCCTCACCGACAACCGTGAGGCTTTTCTGTTGTTCTTCATTCAAGGGGCCCAGCGCCTGACGCTTGAGCATCGATATGAAGCCACGGATGCTGGTGAGGGGAGTTCTCAGTTCATGGGAGGCCACCGTGACAAATTCCGACTTTTTCCTGGAAAGCTCTCCCAGCCTGTGGGCCATTTCATTGAGGGCCCGGGCGAGATCCCCCATCTCGTCGGTATTTGTGAGAGTCACAGGATTGTGAAAGGCTCCCTGGGAGATGCGCCGGGTCCCGGCGATCAAGGCATTGATTGGAACAAGGACCATCCGCGAAAAGGAGACAAGAAGCAGGAGGACGAGCAAGGATCCTATGGCCGTCATTTCGATGCTGACGGTTGTCATCTGTTCCTCCCGGGCCGTCGTTTCCGCTATCCTGCGCTCGAGGGTTCTCTGATAACCTTCCTTGAGATCACGCAGAAGCCCTGCCATGTAGATGAGGAGAGGGCCGGTCGACCCCCGGCTGATGGCGATGGCCAGAGTCCTGTTGCCATTTCTGAGGGCATCCTTTTCTTTGCCGATGGCTTCAATGAGGCCTGAGGCCGCCGCCTGTGTCCCGTGAACGAGATTATCCGTCGGGGTATCGGGGTGGGGCAGTGTCTTCAGGAGTGCCATAAGAAGAGGAAGTTCGCTTTCAACCGGAGACGGGGATTCGGGGGGAAGAGGGGCAAAGAGGATGTAGCGCTTGTCCTCTGCCAGGATAATCCCCACCCTGTTCTGGATCTGTGAAATCATGAGAAGTCCGGAAACTGACTGGTTCTTGATCTCGAGAAAGATCCTGTGAAGGGCGTAAAGACTGGTAATGGCATAAAGGTTCGAAGAGAGGATGATCCCCAGAAGAACCGCCGAAAAAAGAAAAATCTTGGCTCGAAGGCGAAATCCCCGAGTGCGTTGGCTCAATCAGGCCCCCTGCCTTCACCTGTGTTGTGTCAGTTGAGATGTTGGCTCCCAAGGGAGCCACATGGGCATCAGGGGCATTCTAGAACAAAGAAGCGATTTTAACCAGAAGGAAGGAGGGAGAAATCATCCCTGAGGGAAAATCCTTCAGAATCTGTTCAGGATGTAGCGTCGGGGATTGACGGGGCTACGGTTGACCATGATCTGGTAATGAAGGTGAGGGCCTGTGGAAAGGCCCGAGTTTCCTAAGTAGCCGATAACATCCCCACGTTTCACATGTTCGCCCTCATAAACGGCCACCTTTTCAAGATGCCCATAAAGAGTGGAGATCGAGGATGTGTGGGCGATGACGACCGTTTTCCCGAAGCCTTGGTCCCAGCCCGCCAGAGAAACCGTACCGGAGGCGGTGGCGATGATGGGCGTTCCCATCGATCCAGCAATGTCAAGCCCCGGATGGAAGTCTCGACCAAGTCCGAAGGGGGAGGTCCGCCATCCGAAACGGGAGGTGACGACGCCGTGGGCCGGCCAGATGCTGGGAGTAAAAGCCCATTCCGCCTGTCTGTCCTGAATGACGTGCTTGAGTCCCGCGAGGGATTCTTCCTGGTTCAAAACCCCGTGTTCGATATCTCCGATTTGCCTGTCCATTTCTGTCATGAGGTCTTCCATTCCCCGGCGACCCTTTTGGATCAGGACAGAGGGAGCCACGGACTGTTCGGGACCGCCCAGACCCAGGACCACATTTGAGCTGTTCGACTCGGTCGTGTTCATGATGATCCGTACCTTGCGCTCAAGTTTGGCCACATCCACCATTGTGGAGTGAATATCCTGAAGCTTTCGGTAAATCCGGACGATTTCCTCTTTCTGGAGTCGGCTCTGGTGCTGGAGTGCGATCATTCGGGCTTCTTTCTCGAAAAGAATGAAGGCAAGAATGGAAAAGACTCCTGCAATGGCAAGGAAAACCAGGCCGGCAGCACCGCCCCACCGAATCCACCGACCAGAAATTTCGTATCGGCGGACTCGGTCGTTCGGAGAGGGGACCACAAGAACTGTAAACCTTTTCCCCTTGAGAGACTTTGTGTCCATTATGTTTTCCTCCTGGCCTTCGGAAGAGAATCCTTCCCGAATGTCCGCCACATCTGAATCGTGGATCGGTCCCCGGATCACTCTGGTAAGATTATGGCTCAAATCAGAGAAATGTCAAGCACCATTAGAGGGGTATATCGTGTGATGTGTATCACGGTATTTATTAAATAATTACAAATAAAAAATTTTTGTTTTTTTATTAAAAATTTTTATTGTAAACACTATAATCTGTTTTCATTATTCGAAAGGAGTCTTGCAATGTTGTCGCGATGTCGGATGAAGACCAGAATGGCCATTATGAGAAAAAGAAGGGTGGAACCCTGGGGAAGAGAATGAGGAAAGACTGGGTGATTTCTTTCCCAAAGCAGGGAAAGGAGAGGCATGAGGGCAAAGCTTCCAAGGGATGCGATGGAGGCGGTTCTTGTCGCCAGATAGAGAATGAGCCAGGGGAGGCAGATCAAAAGACCAAAGAGAGGATCGAGACCCAGAGCCACACCGAGCCCGGTTGCAACCCCTTTGCCGCCTCGTCCCCGAAGCCAGAATGAAAAGAGATGGCCAAGAAAAACGAAGAGTCCCGCAAGAAAGGGGTCGAAGGAATTTCCGTAAAAAAGTCCCAGCCGGACAGCCAGAGCCCCTTTTCCCATATCTCCCAGCAACGTCAGCAAACCCAGGATCTTTCCCTGCCGGTCTTTCCCGACCACGCGCATGACATTGCTGAATCCTATGTTCCCGCTTCCCGTCTTGCGGATGTCGATCCCCTTGACACGGGCAAGAAGAAGTCCTGTCGGAATGGATCCGAGAAGGTATGAAAGAATGACAAGGATCGCATGCGAGATCATGCGGGGCCATCCTGGCTTGTGATCCACAGATACCACAAAAGATACTGGATGCCGGAGACAATTGTCAGAATGATCGCAATCCAGAAGGTCAGAAGTCCGATCCAGTGAAGGTTCAGGAGAAAGTTTGATCCGGGAATGGCCAGGTGGCGATTGTTGTCGAGCAGGAAGGCAATAGAGAGAGTCTGAACAACCATTTTGGCCTTTCCGGTTTTTTCGGCCGGAATGATGATGCCCCGTGAGGCTGCGACCGATCTAAGCCCTGAGACTGCGAACTCCCGTGCGACGACGATGATGGCCAGAATGGCTGGAAGCAGGCCGTGTGCCACGAGAAGAAAGAGTACGGAACTTACAAGAATCTTGTCGGCAACCGGGTCAAGAAGTTTACCCATGGATGTCACCATGTTGTATCGACGGGCGACGAAACCGTCAAGAATGTCGGTCAGGGAGGCCAGGATAAAAAGAAAGGCCGCCATGTGGCTGGGTCCGGTCCTCGGGGAGTGGTCGGCCATGATGACGGCCGGGATAAGAAGAAGACGGCCAAGGGTCAGAGTGTTGGCCAGGTTCAACACAGATGGTCCTCCCCTTTGTCTTCGCACTTGCGGTTTCGGATAAAGAGAAGTGCGTCGGAGACCTGACGGACGGCACCCTGTCCCCCCGGAGCGGAGGTGACCCAGTCCGCCTTTCGCAAAACGGAAGGGTGGGAATCGGAGACGGCAATGAAAAGGCCGGCCCGTCGAAGAAGAGCGAGGTCCGTGACATCATCTCCCATGGCGGCAACCTGCCCCGGTTCGAGCTTCCACCGGGAGAGGAGGGAGTCGAAAGCCTGGGATTTGTCCCGGATCCCCAGGAAAAAATCCCGGATTCCCAGGTCCGCCAATCGTCTTTCGGTCGCCGCTCCCGATCTTCCGGAGATGATCCCGACAGGGAAGCCGGACCTCAGAAGAAGAGCAATCCCGTGGCCATCACGGACATGAAAGGACTTCATTTCCTCCGTCGGGCCGAAGGAAAGCCGCCCGTCAGTCAGAACTCCGTCAACGTCGAGGACGAGGCCGCGAATGAAGGGAAGCCTCCGAAGGACCGGAAGGGGAATCCGAATCATAAGGGGACTCCCGCCCTCAAAAGATCGTGGAGATGGACGACTCCTAGGACGATCCGGTCCTCTCCGGTCACGACCACGCTGGTGATCTGGCGGGATTCCATGAGGTTCAAGGCCTCCGAGGCCAGGGTATCCGGAGGAAGGGTCGCAGGGTGCCTGGACATGATGGCCTCGGCTGGAAGGTCAAGGATCGGGGGGCCGGAGCCATTCATCCGGGATGATTCAAGGGTTCTCCGGAGGTCCCCGTCCGTCAGGACGCCCTTTAGATGTCCCGATGAGTCGGTGACCGTCGTCATGCCCAGTTTTTTGGCCGTCATTTCCACGATGACCTCCCGCAAGGGAGTCTCAGGAAAAACCGAAGGAAGACGATCACCGGTGTGCATGAGGGCATTGATCTTGAGAAAGTAGCGACGACCCAGTGCCCCTCCCGGGTGGAGAGAGGCGAAGTCCCGGACCCCGAAATCCCGTTCGGCCAGGACGACCATGGCCAGGGCATCCCCCATGGCCAGCATGGCCGTCGTGCTTGATGTGGGAGCGATGCCCAGGGGTCCGGCCTCCATTCCGACCTTGGCGGAAAGGACCCAGGTGGCCTTTCGGGCCAGCGTGGAATCGGTTTCTCCAAGAATGGCAATCATGGGAATCTCCATTCTTTCGAGAAGAGGTATCAGGGCCCGGATCTCTTCCGTTTCGCCGGATTTTGAAAATGACAGAAGAATATCCCGCGATTCAAGCATGCCGAGATCCCCGTGGAGGGCTTCTCCCGGATGAAGAAAAAACGCCGGGGTTCCGGTGGAGGAGAAGGTGGCGGATACCTTCCGGGCAATATGGCCTGATTTTCCGATGCCGGTGACGGCCAGTTTTCCGGGGTTGGCAAGAATGGCCTCCACGGCCCCGGCGAATTCCTGGCCGAGTCCCTGGCAGAGGGAACTGACGGCACGGGCTTCCTCCTCAAGAATTTCCCGACCACGTTCAATTCGCAAAAGATCCTTTCCGGATGGCGTGTCGGTCACGAAGGTTCCCCTGTTTTTGGGGAGAAGGCAGGGTCGCCGGAAAGGCTTGTTCTCAGCCGATGAATGGACAACACCTCGGTCAGGAGATCCGGAAGGGCGGAGAGGGGAATCATGTTCGGACCATCGCTTGGGGCGTGATCAGGGTCCGGATGCGTTTCTAGAAAGAGGCCATCACATCCGGCCGCCATGGCAGCCCGGGCCAAAAGGGGCACGAAAATACGGTCACCTCCGGATCGGTCCCCCCCTCCGCCGGGACTCTGCACGGAATGTGTCCCGTCGAAGATCACGGGGTATCCGAGGCGGGCCATGATGGCCAGGGCGCGGAAATCCACTACCAGATTGTGATATCCGAAGGTGGATCCGCGTTCGCAAAGAAGGATCCGTTCATTGCCCGTACCGGCAATTTTTGCCGCTGCCGGCCCCATGTCCTCCGGTGCCAGAAACTGCCCCTTTTTCAGGTGGACGGGCTTTCCGGTCCGGCCCGCCGCCTCAAGAAGATCGGTCTGACGGCAAAGGAAGGCGGGAATCTGCAAAATATCGAGGACCTGGGCGGCATCAGGGACCTCCACGGATTCATGGATGTCGGATAAAACGGGGAACCCGTAGCGCCGGCGGATCTCTTCGAGAATGGCCAGTCCCTCGGTTCGTCCGATTCCCCTGAAGCTGTGTCGGGAGGTCCGGTTGGCTTTGTCGTAGGAGGCCTTGAAGACCACGGACAGGGAGAACTGGTCCCGGATTTCTGCGATCCTGTGGGCGACCTCAAGGGCGTGAGAACGGGACTCTATGACGCAGGGACCCAGAATGAAGGCCGGAGGATGTCCCTCCCCGATGCGGAAGAAGGGATAATTCGGATCACCGATCGGGACAGGTCCCGTCCTGCGTCCAGGGCTCATATTGTTTCCTGTGGCGGTCGCTTCCCTTCAGCGTGGCGAAGGGAAGCCTGGACAAACCCGGAAAAGAGCGGATGCGGTGAGAGGGGTCTGGAACGGAATTCCGGATGAAACTGGGAGGCTACATAAAAAGGATGGGACGGAATTTCGACGACCTCCACCAGCTTTCTCTCCCCGAATGTGCCCGAAACATCGAGGCCCTCCTTTTTGATACGGCCGATATAGTCCGAGTTGACTTCGAAACGGTGGCGGTGCCGTTCCCGGATTTTCAGTGTCCCGTAAAGTTCAGAGACCCTCGTTCCAGGGAGAAGGTCCACGTCATAGAGTCCGAGCCTCATGGTTCCGCCCATGTCGGGATTGGCTCTCTGTTCCGGGAGAAGATCGATGACCGGGTCGACGGGATGGGGGGTGAACTCCCGGCTGGTGGCCTCGGTCAGTCCAAGTTTCTTCCGGGCAAATTCGATGACGGCAAGTTGCATCCCGAGACAGATGCCGAGGAAGGGAACGCGGTTTTCCCGGGCATGGGTGATGGCCCGGATCTTTCCGTCAATGCCTCTTGAGCCGAATCCGCCGGGAACCAGGATTCCTCCGAGACTGCCAAAGTGGGCGGAAGGATCGGGAGAGGCCTCGATTTCTTCGGCGTCGAGCCATTCGAGTGAGACGCGTATCCCTTGCTGGAAGCCCGCATGATTCAAGGCTTCGATCAGGCTTTTGTAGGAATCCTTGAGGTTCAGGTATTTTCCGACAATGCCGATGGTGACACTCTTCCTGGCGCGCTGGATCCTGTGCACCATCGCCCTCCAGGGGGCAATCCGGGCCGGGGGAATCCGCATGCGGAGATGCCGCAGGAGGTAACGGTCAAGTTTCTGTCGATAGAACTCGAGGGGGATCTGATAGATCGTGGGGACGTCCGGGGCCGAAATCACCGCCTCGGAATCAACATCGCAGAAAAGGGCGATCTTGTTCTTGACATCCTCGGGGATCTCTTCTTCCGCGCGGCAGAGGATAATGTTCGGACTGATCCCTATCTCCCGAAGCTTGTGGACGGAATGCTGGGAGGGTTTGGTCTTGAGTTCGGAGGAGGCCCTCACATAGGGGACAAGGGTCAGGTGGACGAAGGCCACATTGTGTTTCCCGACCTCCCGTGGAAACTGCCGAATCGTTTCCAGAAAGGGGAGGGACTCGATGTCTCCCACCGTCCCCCCGATCTCGACAAGAAGGATATCGGCATTTTTCCCCCGCTCGAGAATGACCCGCTTGATCTCATTGGTGATGTGCGGAACGACCTGAACCGTTCCTCCGAGAAAGTCTCCCCGCCGTTCGCGGGTGATGACATCGTAGTAGATCCGCCCGGTGGTGTGGTTGTTCTCCTTACCCATTGTCAGGGAGGTGAACCGCTCGTAATGACCGAGATCGAGATCGGTTTCGGCACCGTCGGAGGTCACGAAGACTTCTCCGTGCTGGTAGGGATTCATGGTCCCCGGATCGACGTTGATGTAGGGGTCGAATTTCAGGAAGTCAACCTTGTATCCCCGGCTCTCAAGGAGGCATCCCAGGGAGGCCGAAGCGATCCCTTTTCCCAGTGAGGAGACCACTCCCCCTGTCACGAAGATAAACTTCATAGCCGATTATGCCGGGAAACCCCGCTCCGGTTGGATGCAGGGGGACTGACGCATGGTGTCCCGGCCGTCTCCTTTCGTTTTTGCGCCGTTTGTCGAAATTCCTCTGATCCCTTTTTACGTCGTTTCACCCGAAAGGGTTTTGGAGAAGAGTGCAAGATCTTCCGGGGTGTCAACCCTCCAGGAAGGAAGGTCAGTTCTGGCCACATAGATCGCAAAGCCGTAGTCAAGAGCCCGCAGTTGTTCAAGCTTCTCGAGTTCCTCAAGAGGAGAAACCGGGAGACGCGCAAACTCGAGGAGGGCCGGCCTGCGGAATGCGTATATTCCCAGGTGCTGGTCCCAGCGGAGATCCGGACGTTCCGGAGCGATTCCGTCCCGGTCCATGGGAATGGGACTTCTTGAAAAATAGAGAGCCATGTTTCTCTGGTTGCAGACGACCTTGACGATATTCCGGTTCAAAATCTCGGTCGGATCGGAAAGGGTCCGGCGGAGGGTGGAGATGGGGAGACGCTCATCGCGAAACAGGGGTTCGACCGCCTGGTCGATGATGCGGGGATCTCCCATGATTTCGTCGGCCTGGAGATTCACAACGATCTGTGCGGAAAGGGTCTTTGCCACCTCGGCCACACGATCCGATCCTGTATGGGCTCCACTTGAGGTCAGGACGGCTTCAAAGCCGTGCTTCCGGGCCTCGGAGACGATTTCAGGGGAGTCCGTGGCGATGATGACCCGATCCACCACCTGGGACTTCCTGGCCATTTTTGCGACATGGATGACAAGGGGAATCCCGTTGACAAGGGCAAGAGGTTTGCCCGGAAAACGGGTGGAGGCCATGCGGGCCGGAATGACGACCACCACATCCGTTCCCGACTCCTCCGCGGGGCTGGCGGAGGCCGGCATGGCTCCCGGAAAGGCCGCAAAAAAAGGGTGGTCAGAGATCTGGGGCATGATCATTCTCCTTTAGAGACGGACCCGGGGTCGGAAGCCGGCAGGCCGGAAGACCCCTCTTGATGTTTCAAAGAGCGAGGAGAGGGTCAGCACTTCTCTCAACTGATCCCGGCTAACGGTAGAGGTCCCGACCATGCCGACGACGATGCCGGCTGCCAGATTTGAGAGAACGGCCGCTTCGAGAAGGGAGGCTCCTGCGGCATGCGCCAGGGAAAGGGTGGCCATGACGGTATCCCCCGCCCCTGTGACATCAAAGACATCCTGGGCCACCGCCGGGATGTGGGAGGCGTGCAAGGAGTCACCCCCCTCGAAAAGGGTCATCCCGGCTTCCCCACGAGTGATGAGGACGGCCTGGGAAGCCGTCCTGTCAAGGAGTGTCTGTCCCGCGAGAAGCAGGGTCGCCTCATCAGTGATTTCGATTCCCGAGGAACGGGAGGCTTCCAGATGGTTGGGGGTCAGCAGGGTCACCCCCCGGAAAAAATCGATCGAGGCCACCTTGGGATCGACAAAGACCGGAATGTCCCGGTCCCGGGCCATGTCGATCATGGCCCTGACCATTGCCGGAGCCAGCATTCCCTTGGCATAGTCAGAAAAGATGATGGCCTGGAAGGAATCAAGGATCCGGGAATAAAGCTCAAGAGATTCCTTCTGGGTTTCTTCGGGGATTTCGGAGCGGATTTCCCGGTCGATGCGAAGAAGCTGCTGGTTGTGGGCCATGATCCGGGATTTTGTGGTCGTCGGTCTCCCGTGAAGAAATAGAAGGCCCGTCGTGTCGATTCCCATGCGTTCCATGTCCTCGCGAAGCCTGATCCCTTCCCCGTCGTCTCCGGCCACTGACAAAATGGAGACAGAGCCTCCGAGGCGACTGATGTTGTGGGCCACGTTGGCCGCGCCTCCCAGGCGGTAGGAGTCGCTCGTCACTCCCACAACCGCGACGGGAGCTTCGGGAGAGATCCGGTCAACGCGTCCCCAGATATAATGGTCGAGCATGACGTCGCCTACGACCAGAATCCGTGTTGAGGGAAATCTGTCCATTGTTTCGACAAGTCGTGAGAGAAGCACCTCGCTCATGAAGCCTCCGGTCAATATTTTCTCCTGGCTAATGGATCATCTTTCCGAGTCGAGAGAGGCGGATCGAGCCGGTCTTCTTGTTCCATGACCAGTAAATGAGAACGGCACGCCCGACGATCTTGCGGCTCTTCACGAATCCCCAGAACCGGGAATCATAGGAATCGTCCCGGTTATCCCCCATCACAAAATAGGAATGGGGGGGGACAACCGTCTCGAAGTTGTCGCGTGGAATCATGTCCTTGACCGAGGGATCAAGGGTCTGGATATAGGGTTCTTGCTGGAGCTTTCCGTTGACGTAAAGCTGTTTCTTTGCGATGACGATATGGTCTCCGGGAATGCCGATCACCCGCTTGATGAAATCCTTGCTCTCATCCTTAGGATACTTGAAGACAACCACGTCTCCCCGTCTGGGATGGCCCGTCCGGACCAGGTATCGGTCGTGAAAGGGATTCTTTATCCCGTAGGCAAGCTTCGAGACCAGGATCTGGTCGCCTATGAGAAGGGTCGGAATCATCGAACCGGACGGAATCCTGAAGGCCTGGACGATGAAAAGCTTGAGCACTGCGGCAATGATAAAGGCGGTGAGGAGCCCTTCGGTCAGCTCTCTCACAAGTCCTTTCTTCTTCCTGGAGATCTCGGTTTCGGCGATTTTTGGCTCTTCGGAGGTTGGTCTCACTTTTCCCGACTTCCTTCCGAGACCCTGAGGACGGCCATGAAGGCCTCCTGAGGAACCTCGACGCGACCTATCTGTTTCATCCGTTTCTTCCCTTCCTTCTGTTTTTCAAGGAGCTTTCTCTTCCGGGTGATGTCCCCTCCGTAGCACTTTGCCAGAACATTCTTTCGCATGGCCCCGATCGTTTCCCGGGCAATGACACGCGAACCGATGGCCGCCTGGATGGCCACCTCAAACATCTGCCTTGGAATGACCTCCTTGAGCTTTTCAACGAGAAGACGACCCCGGGAATAGGCTCTCTCCTTGTGGACGATGAAGGAGAGGGCATCCACCCGTTCGCCGGAAACCAGAACATCGACCTTTTCCAGTTCTGCCGGGCGATAACCGAGCCATTCGTAGTCGAAGGAGGCGTAGCCCTTGGAAAGGCTTTTCAGTCGGTCATAGAAATCCAGGACGACCTCGTTGAGGGGAAGCTCATACTGGACCTGGACCCGACGGGAATCGAGGTAGCGAAGATCCCGCTGGACCCCCCGGCGTTCCTGGCAGAGGGTCATGACCGGTCCCAGATATTCGGTGGGCATGTAAAGGGATCCGAGTATGAAGGGTTCGAAAATGGTTTCGATCTTGTTGGGGGATGGCATCTCGGCGGGGTTGACCACGGTCACCTCTTCTCCGCCCAGGAGCCGGACCTGGTAAACGACGGTCGGGGCCGTGCTGATAAGGGAGAGAGAGAATTCGCGCTCGAGCCGTTCCTGAACGATCTCCATATGGAGAAGGCCCAGGAATCCGCACCTGAACCCGAACCCGAGGGCGAGAGATGTCTCCATTTCATAGGTGAAGGAGGCATCGTTCATTCGAAGCTTGTCCAGGGCCTCCTTGAGGTCTTCGTACTGGTCAGATTCTGTAGGGAAAAGGCCGCAGAAAACCATCGGTTTCGTTTCCTGGAAGCCCGGATAGGGAAGAATCTCGGAATTGCCCGCATCGGCCACCGTATCGCCGATCCTGGTCTCCCGGACCGACTTGATGCCGGTGACCACGAATCCCACCTCCCCTGCGGAAAGGGAGGGGAGGTCGATGCGCTTCGGCGTGAAGGCCCCGACCGAAAGAACCGGATAGTCCTTCCCGGTGGAGAGGAGTCGTATGGATTTGCCGGGCGCGAGGGTGCCGTCGAAGACGCGGACAAGGATGACCGCGCCGAGATAGGCGTCGAACCAGGCGTCGAAAAGAAGGGCCCGAAGAGGAGCCTCCCTGCTCCCGGAAGGTGGAGGGACCTGATGGACAATCGCTTCCAGAACCTCTTCGATACCGATCCCTTCTTTGGCCGAGATGAGAACGGCTCCCGATGCGTCAAGACCAACCGCCTCTTCGATCTGCTCCCGGGTCTGGGGAATGTCGGCTCCAGGCAGGTCGATCTTGTTGATGACCGGAATCATGTGCACATTGTTTTCAAGGGCCAGATAGGCATTGGCAATGGTCTGGGCTTCCACTCCCTGGGAGGCATCCACTACGAGAAGGGCCCCTTCGCAGGCAGCGAGCGAGCGCGAGACCTCATAGGTAAAGTCCACATGGCCCGGTGTGTCGATCAGGTTCAAAAGATAGTCTTGTCCATCCTTGGCCCGGTAGTTGAGACGGACATTGTGGGCCTTGATCGTGATGCCGCGTTCCCGCTCCAGATCCATCGCATCGAGGATCTGTTCCCGGGATTCCCTTTTCGTGACGGCTCCGGTGAGGTCAAGAAGACGGTCGGCCAGGGTGGATTTTCCGTGGTCGATATGGGCTATGATGCAGAAATTGCGAATTCGTTCAATCGGATAGTCCAAAAAATGCATTCCTTCTGCCAGGGCATGAAACTGGCCCCCGGATTATCTGTCGGAGGTGACGGAGACGGTCGGCCGGATGAAGGGACCCCTCGCTCCAGGGGAAAGACGGTCTCGGAATGTCGGAAAAATTAATAATACGACATACCGAGACCATAGTAACAGAGGGACCCTTATGGTTCAAGAAATCGGGACTGCAGGCCGTTTTCTGGCAGATGGTGAAATCCTGAACATTCAGACAAAAAATGCGAAAGGGAAGGGGAGGTCCGCCCTCCCCCGCAGGATTCAGGAATCCTTGTGTTTCGCGGGACAGGTGTTGATCCCCAGGAGGGCATACAGTGCGCAGAATCCGACAAGTCCTGTCGCGAGGGGAAGCAGGCCGATCCATCCCCACGGTGTCTTCGGACCCACGTAGACCAGGGAAATCAGGGCGAGCCCCAACAAAACACGGATCGCACGGTCAATCGTTCCTTCGTTCACCTTCATCTTTTTGCCTCCTTGATTCCGGGCGACCTTTCGGAAAAACCCGTCATTCAAAACAATGACAAATCCGGAAAAATATTCCAACGCATATCCGGCCTTCTGATTTGAGTATACTCCTGCCGAAAGGCTGTGCAACGGGCAGAGGTGTCAGGAGGAGAGGGCAGAAGGACAGATGTCCGAGAGGACGCATTGTCCGCAGAGGGGATTTTTGGCCAGGCAGATATAACGGCCGTGAAGAAGGAGGCGAGAGGCTGAATCGATCCAGAGCTCCCGGGGCAGGAGCTCCGAGAGAGTCTGTTCAATCTTTTCCGGATTATCAGAC
>JAKAWK010000041.1 GCA_021827365.1 Nitrospirota bacterium | reverse complement strand
ATCGAGGAACTCAAGTAGTGCAGCAAGCCTTGCCAGGACAAGAAAGAGATCGCTCAGATTGCCACCATATCTGCCAACAACGACGCCGAGATCGGCCGACTCATCGCCGATGCCATGGACAAGGTCGGTAAGGATGGGGTGATCACGGTCGAAGAGGCCAAGAGCATGACCACCTCCCTTGATGTTGTCGAAGGGATGCAGTTTGACCGCGGGTATGTCTCTCCCTATTTCGTCACCGATCAGGAGCGCATGGAGGTTGTTCTCGATAACCCGTACATCCTGATTCACGAAAAGAAAATCAGCAACATGAAGGACCTTCTCCCCATTCTCGAGCAGATCGCCAAGATGGGTCGCCCCCTTCTCATCATTGCCGAAGAGGTCGAAGGTGAAGCCCTGGCAACCTTGGTGGTCAACAAGCTCCGGGGAACCCTCAACGTGGCGGCCGTCAAGGCTCCCGGCTTCGGTGACCGGAGAAAGGCCATGCTCGAGGATATCGCTGTCCTCACGAATGGCACCATGATCGCCGAGGATCTGGGTCTCAAGCTCGAGAACGTGAAACTGTCCGACCTCGGTCGCGCAAAGCGGGTCTCCATCGACAAGGACAACAGCACGATTGTCGAAGGTGCCGGCGAACACGCCAAGATCCAGGCCCGGGTGAAGCAGATCAAAGCCCAGATCGAAGAGTCCACCTCCGACTATGACCGTGAAAAGCTTCAGGAGCGCCTTGCCAAGATCGTTGGCGGTGTGGCTGTGATCAATGTCGGAGCCGCAACTGAAACCGAAATGAAGGAGAAGAAGGCCCGCGTGGAAGATGCCCTTCATGCGACAAAGGCCGCCGTCGAAGAGGGAATCGTCCCTGGCGGTGGTGTGGCCCTTCTCAGATCCTCGTCAGTCCTTGAGCACCTGAAGGCGGAAGGAGACCAGAAGATCGGTGTCAACATCATCAAGCGGGCGCTTGAAGAGCCTCTTCGCCAGATCTCCCACAATGCCGGTCTCGAAGGGTCCGTTGTGCTCCAGAGAGTCCGTCACGAAAAGGGATCCATGGGATTCGATGCGGCCTCGGAGACCTACGTTGACATGATTCAGGCCGGGATCATCGATCCCACGAAGGTGACCCGTACCGCGCTCCAGAATGCGGCCTCTGTCTCCGGTCTGCTCCTGACCACGGAAGTCATGATCTGTGAACTCCCCGAAAAGGAAGCCAAGGGACCTGCCATGCCTGGTGCCGGCGGAATGGGAGACATGTACTAGGAGTCATTGTTTTCGAAGGGGGGGATCTTTCCCCCCCTTTTTTTTTGCCCGGACAGGTTTCGCCGTTGTTCCCGGATGATGTAAAATAAAAGGACGTGGAGATCTTGTGGGCCGCTTTCTTGGGGTCGGTTTCCGGTCCTGGAAAACAAAATTTTTGTGACAAAACCTGATCCAAGGAGGAATGAATCGATGAGTGCCAATGTTGCGGAGGTGTCTACGGCTGAATGGGACAAGCGTGTCCTAGAGTCCAAAGGGGTGGTCATGGTTGACTTCTGGGCCCCCTGGTGCGGACCATGCCGAATGGTTGCTCCCGTGGTGGACGAGTTGGCGGAAGAGTACAAGGGGCGTGTCACCTTCATGAAGCTCAACACCGACGACAACCAGGATATTGCAGTCAGGTACCAGGTGATGGGAATTCCGACCTTGATCTTCTTCAAGGACGGAAAGGTGGTGAGCAAACTCGTCGGGGCCCAGAGCAAGAAGACCTTCAAGGAAAAGATCGAAGAACTTCTGGCGGCCTGACAAGGGTGATCTCCCATCTCCGAATCTCAGCCTTTGCGACGATCGAGGAGATGTCGGTCTCCTTCGAGGAAGGGCTGACGGTCATTACCGGAGAAACAGGCGCCGGAAAGTCCCTTCTTGTTGACGCACTTTTTCTGGTCTCGGGGCAAAAGCCCCGGGGCCTGACAGTGCGCCCAGGCTTCCCTGAAGGGGTCGTCGAAGCCTCATTCTCCTCTCCTTTCCTTCCGATTCCCGAATCGCTCTCCGAACTCATAGCTCCCGGCGAGGACATCGTTATCCGCCGCGTCGTGACCCCGACTGGCCGTTTCAGACAGACAGTCAACGGACAATCGGTCTCCAATACCCAACTCCAGTCTCTGGTCGATATCCTTTTCGATATCGTCGGCCAGGGGGACAATCACCGCCTTTCCCAAAGCGAGGTTCATCGTCACTACCTCGATGCCTTTGCCGGGACCTCCGGCCTTGCCGACAGTTTCGAGGTCCTGCGCCGGGAGATCCTGACCCTCCGGAGGCAGAGGGAGGAGATAGCGGACCGCCGGGAGCGTGACCTGCGGGAACGGGAGGAACGAATCCGGATGCAGGAAGATGCCGAGACTTTGTCCGGTCGTCCGGGCGAGTTCGAGGAGCTTTCAAAGACCCTGTCGGCCCAGCTCAATCTTCAGGAAATTCTTCTTCTGACGGGCCAGTCCTACGGAGCCCTTTATGAGGATGAGGAGAGCGTCCTCTCCCACCTTGGGCGCATCGTCTCCGATCTCGACCATATTCTTTCCTTCGACCCGACACTACAGGATGTCCGGTCTTCCCTTAGCGAGGCGATCGAGATCCTGAAGGATTCCGCCCACGAGCTTCATCGTTACCGGGAATCACTCGAGATGGATCCGGAGCACCTTTCGGTTCTGGAATCCCGCTTCAATCTCTTTAGAAGGCTTGCCCAGAAGTATCATGTCAGGCCGGAGGAACTCGTCGGTCATCTGGGGCAGGCGATGATGACAGAGTCCCTATCATCAGAGATGGACCTCGAGGAGATGGATCGTCATATCCGTGATTGCGAAGGCAGGCTCCTGGAGATCGGGCAACATCTGGGGGAGAGACGCAGGGCCGCTTCGGAGGGCTTTTCTTCGGAGGTGTGTGACGTCCTTCGTTGCTTGCGGATCGAACACCCGTCTTTTTCGGTCTCCCTTGTCCCTTATCCCGATCCCCTGGGCGGCCCATTCGGAAGAGAGCGGGTGGAATTTCTGTTTTCAGCCAACCCTGGAATTCCGGAGAGTCCGTTGGGCCAGGTGGCGTCCGGAGGCGAAATTTCCCGCGTTCTTCTGGCGATCAAGTCGGTCCTGTCTGGTTCTGACAAGGTTCCGACCCTCATCTTCGACGAGATCGATTCAGGAATCGGGGGGGAGGTCGGAGAGGTTCTGGGGGATCTCCTGAAAGAAATCGGCCAGAGTCGACAGGTCCTGGCGATTACCCACCTGCACCAGGTCGCCCGAAAGGGGGATCACCACCTTCTGGTCCGGAAGGTCTCCGAAGGAGGCCAGACCCGGTCCAGAATTTCCGTTCTCGAGGGGGAAGACCGGGTACGGGAAATTGCCCGCATGCTCGGAGGGGAAAAGATTTCTCCTTCGGCGATGAGCATCGCCCGGGATCTTCTTTCCTAGGAATCTGCCCGCCCTCCTCTTGAGTTGCCGACGTTCTGTCTAGAATGACATTTCACCCCGCAAACCCTCATTTTCGCAGTTCCCTCAGGATTTTCTGCACCCGATCCCCGAAGGTGGCGAGATCTCCGCGACGGAGGGCGTCATCTGCTTCCCGTCCCAACCTTTGAAGGCGCGAAACCAGCCCCGAAGGCGCATTCCTTTCCTGAACCCTCCTGGAGGCAAATGACAGGGAGGGATGGGGAGTTCCCGTAAAGAGATCATTCAGGGCCTGGTCGAGTGTTTTTCTCATGACCACCCTGTCCCCCATGGAGACGATTACCCGTCGCAATTCCGGGAGCGCTCCAGGACTGGTTGCCGAAAGGTAGAGAGGTTCGACGTAGAGGAGGGAATGGGCGATGGGAATGATCAAGAGCGTTCCCCTCACCACCCGCGATCCCTGCTGATTCCAGAGGGTCAGCTGCTTGGAAATCGGACCCCGCTGGTCGATACGGGCCTCGATCTGGTTCGGACCGTAGATCAGACGCTCCTTTGGCGAGCGATAGACCTTGAGTTCCCCCTGACGGGAGAGCTCGGAGCGTCCCACGAGCCAGGCGGAAAGGTTGTCCCGGTGGGCCGGGGTATAGGGGAGCATCATCACGTATTCTTCCTGGGCCTCCCCGGGAAGGCGCAGGACCATATAGTAAGGAGAGAGGGGCCGTTCGTCGCGTTCGGCCAGGGACCACAGATCTTCCCGGTTGAAAAAGACCTGCGGGTCCGTCATGTGGAACGAGGCCAGGATTCGGGCGGAAATAGCGAACATGGAAGGCGGGAAGCGAAGGTGAGGGAGGACTTCCTGCGGAATCTCCTTCGCTGGCCGGAAGAGGGTTGGAAAGGCTTTCCGGTAGGCCGCCAGAATCGGATCGGAGGGATCGGTCACGTAGAAGGAAACGCTTCCGGACTTGGGATCGATCAGGATCTTTACAGAATTCCGGATGTAGTTGAGTCTTTCCGGCCAGGAGGAGAGAGCCCGGCGGTGGCCGCTCCGGATGAGACGCCCCGTATGGAAGAATCCTGCTGAACCGCGGATTTCCGAGGAATAGGGGTAGGAGTCCGAGGTCGTGTAGGCATCCATCATCCAGACCAGATGGCCGTCGGGCCCGATGACGGGGACGATATCCGGATCGAGACGGAGGAAAGGGGCGAGACGTTCAACGATGTCGAAGATGTCCCGGTGGACCAGAATGCGGCTCTTGTCGGTAATGGCGGTCGAAAGGAAGATCTTGAAGGAACCGTATTCATAGGAGTAGAGAAGGCGGCGAAGAGGGGAGGAGAGGCGAATGCCTCCCGTTCCGTCATAATGATTGTAGATGTTCTGGCGTCCCTTCGGGTAGTCGAACTCGGGAATTCGCGTGTTGACGATCGCATAGGGGGCCGGCTGGTCTCCGTAATAGATCCGCGAGTGCGAGACCACCACGGGAACGGAGGACTGGGGAGGAATGTCCCGGATCCAGAAGGCAGGAAGGCCTTCTGGTGTGACTCTGTTTACGGGGGACATGATCAGTCCGTGACCGTGGGTATAAGTCAGGTGGACATTGATCCAGTTGGGGCTCGGAAGATTGGCATAGGAAATCTCCCTGGGGGCCACCAAAACCTGGCGGAGGACTCCGTTGATCCGGTAGCGGTCGGGAGCCAGAATCGGAAAGGTATAATAGGTCCGTATCTGCTGGAGCTGGCGGACGGTCGTCAGCATGGGACGGTGGTCCCAGAGGCGGATGTTCCGGATCGTCGGCCGGTTGTCGGCAAGGTCAGCGGGGGTCAGGTCGGAAAGGTTCGAAATGCGTTCCGAGTGTGTTCCGTCGATATGGAAGGCCTTGCGGGTTCCGGCGATATTGTTGACGATATAGGGCTTTTCCATGTTGAACTGGTTGGGCAGGACGACAAACCGGGAGAGAGTCCAGGGGAAGAGGACGAGTCCCCCCGCCCAGACAAGAAAGGAGAGTCCCAGGAGAGACCAGGAGACAAGGGACTGCCGACGGAAACTTTCCACGAGAAGGGCCAGCGCCGAAAGTGCGAGGATCAGGGCCAGAATGGTGGCGGCGGGAATGCGGGCGTGGACATCGACATAGGAGGCGCCGGAGAGGACCTGATGGGAGGAGAGGAGGGTCTTTGTCCGGAGGAGAAGGGAATCCACGGAAAGGACCATGAGAAGGCCAGCACCCAGGCGCATAAGAACCTTCCTCCAGACGGGATGGAGGGAGAGGCGGTTCTGGGCAATCGAGACCTGTCCCCCCGGAAGACCCAGAAGGAGACCTAGGACGAGGGCAAAGAGAAGGGAGTCCTGCAGAACCCCTGTGAGAAGGTCATAGACCGGCAGATGAAACAGGTAGAACCCGACAGGCAGCCCGAGTATCGGATCGGGGAATCCTGTGACGGGAGCATTGTAGGCGGCCAGAAGGCGTAGGGCGTCCCGGGTCCCCGACAGGGGAAGGGCGACCAGGAGGGCAAGAATGGCGATTCCCCCATCGATGACAGGGCCGAGTCCGGACAGGGCAAGAGAGACCGGCTCGATTCCAGTAGGTCCCCGTCGCCTGAGCGTCAGTGTGGGAAGCGCCCGGATCAGAGGGCGCAGGGACCCAGCGAGAACGAGAAAGAAAATCAGGTAGACACCGAGAAAGACGGCGCTTCTCGCTTCAAGAAGGGTCATGAAGACCGGCACCTGGCCATTTGAGCGGTACCACAGGAAGTCGGCCCAGAGATCGAGAAGGAACTGGCCGCCGAAATACAGGGCCACAACCAGGACAAGGGCGGCAAGAGGCCAGTGTTTTCTCATCGGATCTCCGGTTCTGGAAAGGGTGGTTTCGCGTCTTTCTTTATTTTCCTACGCGCAATAGGCCGGTGGCAATGAATTAAGGAAAATGCAGGGTTTGGAGATTCGGCGGTGAGGTTGGGGTTCCTGGGACCAATCCGGAGCTTCCGGGCGTTTACTTCCCGGAGCCGTGATCTTTAACCACCTGGATGAACCGGTTGGTCATGTCGAGGCCATCCATCGTGGCTCCGGAATCACGGAACCGGCAAAGAGTGTCAATGACGGTCGCTGTGATCTCCTCACCCGGGACGAGAAGCGGAACGCCCGGAGGATAGACTGTCACGATGTCCGAGGCGATGCGGCCGATCGAATCTTCGAGGGGGACGGTTTCATGTTGGGCAAAAAAGGCCTCTCGGGGGGTCATCCGGAGAAGATTGTCGAAAAAAACCATGGAAGGGACAGGGGAACGGCTTGCCTGACGGTGGTTTTCCCGGGAGAGGGCAACCAGGGCATTGACGAGCCGTTCCAGATCGCCACGGTGATCCCCGATGCTGACGATGACGAGGACGTGGTCGATATCGGCCATCTCCACCTGGATGCCAAATTCCAGGTTCAGGCGCTGGGAGACCTGGTATCCCGAGACTCCCCATCCTCGCACATCGATTGTGAGCTTTGTTTCGTCGAGGTCGTTTTCCCCTCCGGACATGGCCTGGATCTCGGTCCGGTTGGCGCACCTGAGACCCGGAATCTCCCTTATTTTCATTCGGGCCCATCGCGCAAGCTCCAGGGCACGCCCCAGGAGCTTCACCCCTTCGGTGGCCATCTGCATGCGGGCCAGATCGAGGGAGGCCATCAGGATGTAGGACGGGCTTGTCGTCTGGAGGTAGCGCAGGACAGTGGAGAGACGATCGAGGTCGATCCGCTCTTTGCGGGCGTGAAGCATGGAGGCCTGTGTCATTCCTCCGATAATCTTGTGCGTGGACTGGACGGCAAGGTCGATGCCGGCGGCCATTCCGGATGAGGGGAGCTCGGGATGGAAATGGAGGTGGGGCCCATGGGCCTCGTCGAGAAGGACGCGCATTCCCTTGGCGTGGGCGGCTTCCGCCACCCGGACCAGATCAATGGTGACCCCGTAGTAGTTGGGAGAGGTCAGGTAGAGTGTCCGTATTTCCGAGTGACGGTCGATGCTGTCGAGGATGTCCCGGGTCCCGTAATTGAGCGGAAAGGAGGCACCGTGCTCCGTCCTGAAGGGGATGAAGACCGGCTGGCATCCGGTCATGATCATCCCGGAAATCACCGATTTGTGGACATTTCGGGTGACCAGGACCGGTTCCCCCGGATTGAGGGAGGCCACGACCATGGCCTGGTTCCCGCCCGAGGTTCCGTTGACGAGAAAGTAGGACCGGTCAGCCCCATAGATCTCTGCCGCCAGTTCCTGGGACTCCTTGATGACTCCCCGGGGTTTCTGGAGAGAGTCCACTTCGTCAAGGCAGGTCAGGTCGATCGAAAAGACCCGGGGTCCCACAAACTTGCGAAAACGCGTCGAGATCCCTTTTCCGCTTTTGTGGCCGGGGGTGTGAAAGGAAACTTTCCGGCTTTCGGCAAGGGAGACCATCGCGTCGAAAAGAGGCGTTTTGCTCTGGTCCATTGGGAGGTCGGTTCCGTCTAGTGGTAGGTGAAGATGGGGTGGTTGTCCTCGATGATGAGCGTCGATTTGTCGAGCTCAGTGCGGAGATGGCGAGGGAGACCAAAAAGCCCCTGGTGGGCGAGACCGTCATAAAAACGGAGGTTCGTCAGTCCCCGTTCGGTCAGGATCCTGTCCACGACCTCGCGTGTCATGGCGAGGGGATCGACCCCTTTCGAAGCCAGGGTGAATCCCCAGGGAAGTCCGAAGGAGGGAATGTTTGTCGAGAAACCCCGGACGGTCGGGAAGGCCGTTTTCATGGTCTGGTATACGGCGGAAAAGGCCAGGATGAAAGGCAGCGCCGCCGCGCCTGCCTGGACCGAAATTGTCCCGCCGGGCGACAAATGTTCGCTTGCGATCTTGTAAAACTCCCGGGTGTAAAGCAGGTAGGCGGGGCCTTCCTCCACCGGTTCGGAAAGGTCCGTGATAATGACATCGAAAATGTCCTGGGAATCTTCCAGATACTTCCGGGCATCGGTTGCAAGGACCGTCGAGCGCGGATCGTCGAAAGCTCCCTGGTGCCATTCCGGAAGATGTTCCTTCGAAAGGGAGATGACCTGGTCATCGATGTCCACCATCACGGCCCGTTCAACGGTTGGATGGCGGAGGGCTTCCCGCAGGGTGGCCCCTTCTCCGCCGCCTACGATCAGGACAGACCGGGGCGCAGGATGAGCGATCATTGCCGGGTGGACAAGAGCCTCGTGATAAATGAATTCATCGACCTGGGTCGACTGCATCTTTTCGTCAAGAGCCAGAGCCTTTCCGTACACATTGGTGCGGAGAATGTCGACCTTCTGGAAGTTGGTCTGGCGCGAAACGATGATCCCGTCGATGCCATGCATGTGGCCGAGCGAGGGAGCCGCGTATTCAATATACCACTTGGAGGTTCTCGCTCCGTTCATTGGATTCGATTCCTTTCCCCTGCGTGTCTTCGGTTTCGGGGAGACGGGTCTCCCCCTCGATCTTGTGGGCGATTTTTTCGTTCGATATTCCGATGATGCCCCTCTTGATCTCGTGAATACTGGGGTTCTGGGACTTGAAAACCTGGGCAAGATGGATGGCAGCAACCTCCGGCTTGAGTGTCTCTCCGCAGGTGAACACATCGACGGCCGCATAGCGGTATTCGGGCCATGTATGGATGGCCAAGTGGGATTCGGCGATGACCACGACCCCGCTTACCCCGAAGGGGCTGAAATGGTGGAATTTGTCATCGACAATGGTGGCATGGGCTTTTTTTGCGGCATCAATCATGGAAGCCCGGACGAAATCAGGATCGGAAAGGGAGTCGGACTGGCAGTCCTTCAGTTCGACAAGAAGATGTGTTCCCAATGCGTGCACTCGTTACCCCCTGGTTGTGTCGTTAGGTCAATCCGAAGCCTTTTGGCCAGACCTGCCAAAGACTCGATTCGGTCAATGCCTTGAAAACAGGATCCTGATTCTCCGGACGACGTGTCGGGAATGCAGGAACCGGACGATCGATGAGGCTGTTCACGGTGCAGCTCCTTTGATTCAGGGACGGCCTGTCGATGGCCCGGGGAAACACGGTCTCCTCCGGGGAGGGATCGACGGGCGAATGCGGGACGATTCCGCCCCTTTGAAACATTGTCTGGGCAAAATCGCGTCCGGTCAACAATCGGTCAGAATATACACGGTTTTTTGGGGATTGCAAGAATTTTTTTTTGTCTTATTCCGAAGGGGGTTATGCGGCGCGAGAGGGCCTGGACGGGCCGGAGATTCCCGGGACTCTCCGGCCCGTGTCAGACAGGGTGGGGAATCAGGGGCGTTTCACGGCCCAGGAAACCACAGGTTGGGTATTGATCTGGCGCGTAAAATCGTTGATGAAGTCGGCAAAGGGAATGATCGCCACCTGGCGGGTCTTGCGGACGAGAACCTTCACATAGAGGGACTTGTCTGCCCGGACGTAATGGCCGATGCCGTCGAACCGGACATAGTTCCCCTTGAAGAGGCTGTTCGAAAGCAGGAGCACGAAGACACCCCGGTCGAAGGCTCCATGCTTCACCAGACGGCCCTGGCTGTCGTAGGCTTTGACTACGATGGCGTCTAGGAGATTGGGTTCACCCCGGGGGTGCCAGAAGCGGACGGTGATCTCCTGGATCCCCCGAAATGTCGGGGTGTCTGGGATAATAACCTTCCGACCCTTGGAATCAACAAAGGGCTTGGTCCGGGTGACATCCATCCAGAAATGGTTGTAGTGAAGGCGCGAGGATTGTCCAAGCTCGAGGTCCAGGGTTTTCTCCCGGGATCCGTTCTGGGTTACATAAAGGACCTTCGTCTCGGTCGTCTTGGCCCAGACCTCGCCGGCTGACGTTGGGGTCATGACAGCGGCAGCCACCAGAAGGCTGCTGGCCGCTATCCCGGATACAAGGAGGCTCCGGGTGATCATGGACAAGGTGCGAAGGGGGGTTTTCATGCTATGGCGCTCCTTATTCTGGGCTCTGCAGGTCCGTTCCCGGTCGCTTGCGGAGAAGGGAAGGGGGACCGACCTTCCGGCTTTACGGATTCTGTTGAAGGAATTATACTGAAAGACGGGATTTTTTCAAGAAAAGGCAGAGAAGGGTCCGGATCTGCCATCGGGGTTTCCCTGATGTGGAGATGGACAATCTGGAAGGATTTCCGGAAAACTAATGATCTTACGCTAGGACCCATGACCGATGTCTGTGACCCAGTTTGTTCCATTCCCGGGAATCCGTCCCGATCTTGTAGAGATTTCCGGTGTGTGGGTCGACCCGAAGTTCTGGACGACCACCTACACCTGTGATGTCGTGCTACAGAAGTGTCACTCCACCTGCTGTTACCGCTCGAATATCCTGGCTCCCGGCGAACGGAGCCGGATCGAGAGCCACATTGAGGGCATCCTGCCCTATATGGATCCTGCCCGGAGGGATCTCTACCGGTCACGGGGGACCTTTGAGGCCGACTGCACCGAACAGTGTCCCGGCGGCTGCGAGCTCGATGTGGACGAAGTGAATGCCATGGCCCGCATGTTTCCCCTGGAGGCCGACTACCGCTGCAACCTCATCGTCCGGGGGGAGGACCATGATTCCTGCATCTTCCTGGCTCACGGCCCGGACGGGGAGGAGCGATGCTCCATTCACGCCTATGCCCTGGACGAAGGGCTCTCCTGGATGGCGCTCAAGCCTGCGGACTGCGTCCAGTATCCCCTGGCCATCTATCAGGAGGGGGGGCGGACAATCCTGGGAGTCCAGACGACCCCTTTCCTTTCGCATCTGCCCTGTCATGAAAGCCACCTAGGCCCTCTCATGTATGAGTCGATGGCGGGAACGATCCGCTTCTTTCTGGGGGATGCCTTTTACGAAGACCTAGACCGTCATGTCCGGTCACTGGGATCTTCAGCCCGGGCATGAGGCCCATTGGGTAACGCTCCCTCCCTCTGGAAATGGATCTATACGACCGGGGGCGTGGGACTGATCCCCGGGGCTCCCGGAACCTACGCGAGCCTGGCGTGCGCTGTCCTCTGGCTTGTCTTGCCCCCTGTCTCTCCAGGGGGACTTTTGGCCATTCTCCTCCCCCTCGGGATTCTGGGAACTGTTGCTTCCGGGCGGGCCATTCGGGAGACCGGTCTTTCCGATCCGTCCTGTGTGGTGATTGATGAATGGCTCGGGCAGGGTATAACACTTTTGGCCGCTCCCCACACACTTGCGGGATGCGGTTTGGCTTTTGTCTTCTTTCGTGTCTTTGATATTCTGAAACCTCCACCCGTCCGCTGGCTCGAAAGGGCTCCAGGAGGTTTCGGCGTTATGCTGGATGATGTGGGAGCGGGCCTTTTGGCCGCGGCTCTCCTCCATGCCGGTTATTCCATTTTTCCCGGCCGGTAGCCATCGGCCACACTTTCACCCAAGGGGGAGTCCATTGACTGACAAGGATGCAAACAAGCAACGTTCCCTCGACCTGGCCCTGTCGCAGATCGAAAAACAGTTCGGCAAGGGATCGATCATGCGGATGGGAAAGGATGCCCCCATCGTCGAGACCCCTGTCATCTCCTCCGGTTCCCTGTCACTCGACATCGCCCTGGGAATCGGCGGATATCCGAAGGGGCGCATCATCGAGATCTATGGGCCCGAGTCCTCGGGCAAGACGACTCTGGCTCTCCATGCCATCAGCGAGGTCCACAAGAAAAACGGCATGGCCGCCTTCATCGATGCCGAACATGCCCTGGATCTCGCTTACGCCAGAAAGCTTGGAGTCCGGACGGAAGATCTCCTCATCGCCCAGCCCGACTCAGGGGAGCAGGCTCTTGAAATCGCCGAGACGCTGGTCCGTTCAGGGAGTCTCGACCTGATCGTGATCGACTCCGTCGCTGCCCTGGTTCCCAAGGCCGAGCTCGAGGGCGACATGGGGGATTCCCATATGGGCCTCCAGGCCCGTCTCATGAGCCAGGCCCTGCGGAAGCTGACCTCATCCATTTCCAAGTCCTCCACCGTGGTCATCTTCATCAACCAGATCCGCATGAAAATCGGGGTCATGTTCGGCAACCCCGAGACGACGACGGGGGGCAACGCCCTCAAGTTCTATGCCTCCCAACGTCTGGACATCCGCCGGATCGAGTCGATCAAGGAGGGCGACCACGTCCTGGGAAACCGGGTCCGGGTCAAGGTCGTCAAGAACAAGATGGCCCCTCCCTTCCGCCAGGCGGAATTCGACATCTCCTTTAATGAAGGGGTTTCCATTGCCGGGGAGCTGATCGATCTTGGCGTCGAATACGGCCTCCTTGAGAAAAGCGGTTCCTGGTATTCCTGGGGTTCGGAAAAGATCGGTCAGGGGAAGGAAAGCGTCAAGGCCCACCTGAAGTCCCACCCCGAATTGCTGAAGACCCTCGACAATGCAATTCGAGAAAAGGCAGGTGTCCCTTCCCGGCCCGCTCCGGCCTCATCGGAACCGGCAGGAGTCGCGCCTGCCAAGTCAAACAAGCGGGGAGGCGAGTAGGCTCATGGACTCCCTGCGCATTCGGGATACCTTCTTTTCCTACTTCGAAGGGGTCGGTCACCGGAGGGTTCCTTCCGCCTCCCTGATCCCTTCAGGGGATGCCACTCTTCTCTTTACGAATGCCGGGATGGTCCCCTTCAAGGACGCCTTCCTGGGTTCCGAGGCTCCCCCGTCTTCCCGGTGCGTCTCCATCCAGCGGTGTGTCAGGGCCGGGGGCAAGCATAACGACCTCGACCGGGTCGGATTCACGCGCCGTCACCACACCTTCTTCGAAATGATGGGAAATTTTTCCTTCGGAGACTACTTCAAGAAAGAGGCAATCAGTTTCGCCTGGGAGTTTCTGACAAAACGGGTGGGCCTTTCCCCGGAGGTCCTATGGGTAACGGTCTATACAGAAGACGACGAGGCGGAAGCCCTCTGGAAAAGTGTGACGTCCATCCACCCATCACGGATCGTGCGCCTAGGCGAGAAGGACAACTTCTGGCAGATGGGAAATACCGGTCCCTGCGGTCCCTGCTCGGAAATCCTGGTCGACCAGGGCCCCGCCTTTTCCTGCGGTCGTCCCACATGTGCCGTGGGATGCGACTGTGACCGTTATCTCGAAATCTGGAACCTCGTCTTCATGCAATACGACCGCAACGAGGCCGGGATCCTCTTGCCACTTCCCCGTCCTTCCATTGATACCGGGATGGGCCTCGAGCGTCTTTCTTCGGTCCTCCAGGGAGTGGAAAGCAACTTCGAGACCGATCTCTTCATGCCTCTAATGGAAAAGATCGGATCCCTGTCCCGCACACCCTATGGAAAAGGAAAAGGGGAAAAAGACTTTGCTTACCGTGTCATTGCCGACCACATCCGGGCCAGCTATTTTCTGATCTGGGAGGGGCTCGTCCCCTCAAATGAAGGCCGGGGATACGTCCTGCGCCGGTTCATCCGCCGTGCCGTCCAGTTCGGTCTTGATCTCGACTTGCCGAATCCCTTCCTGCCGGCCTTGGGCGAAAAGTTTGCGGAAATGATGCAGGGACCCTATCCTGAGCTTTTGGGAGGGCGGGATCGTGTCGCCGCTATCCTCGCGGAGGAAGAGGAACGCTTTATCCGGACGCTCGAATACGGATTGCCCCTGGTGCGGGAGGCGATGGCGGAGTCGCGCCGTCGGGGATCCATGACCCTCTCGGGGGAGTCCCTCTTCTGGCTCTATGATACCCACGGAATTCCTGTCGATGTCGTCTTGGACTGGGTTCGCCCGGAAGGCTTCAGCCTCGACTTCGAGGGTTTCGAGGCCCGGATGGGGGAACAGAAGGAACAAGGTCGCCGCTCCTGGGTCGGACAGAAATCCTCCTTTCCCGTTTCGGCGTCCCTTCTCACAAAGCCCATCACCTTTGTCGGATATGACAGGCTCGAGGCCGAAGGTGAGATCCTGGTCCTTGTCCATGCCGCAAACTCTGTACAGAAGGTGTCGGAGGGGGAGGAGGTCGAGGTGGTATCCGGCGTGAGCCCTTTTTATCCGGAAGGAGGAGGGCAGGTCGGGGACCGGGGAGTGATCACGGGTCCCTCCGGCGAGATTTCGGTGGAGTCTGTCTATCGTCCCTACCCGGGATGGATTTCTCATCGGGGTCGTGTCCGGAAAGGAACGTTGTCCGTTGGAGAGCCCGTTCGCCTGTCCGTAAACCCCTCCTGGCGGCGCGGGGCCCGGATCCACCACACCGCCACCCATCTTTTGCATGCCGCCCTCCGGAAGGTTCTGGGAGACCATGTCCGCCAGGCCGGATCCCTCGTTCTCCCCGATCGTCTCCGTTTCGACTTTACCCACGGGGAGCCACTGACCCCCCTGCAGATCGAAAGTATCGAGACGCTGGTCAACGACTGGATCGCCACAGGTGAAGCGGTCAGGATCTCTGAAAAAAGCCGCCAGGAAGCCCTGGCGGGAGGAGCCCTGGCCTTTTTCGGAGAGAAGTACGGGGATCGGGTCCGCGTGGTCGAGGTTCCCGGTATGTCGGTGGAGCTTTGCGGCGGCACTCATGTTCGTGAACTTTCCGAGATCGGTCTTCTCTACGTGGTCTCCGAGTCCGGAGTGGCTGCCGGAACACGCCGGATCGAAGCTCTGGCCGGAAGCGCCGCCTATGGGCAGGGGAAGAA
Organism: Nitrospirota bacterium; assembly: GCA_021827365.1. Lineage (GTDB taxonomy): Bacteria > Nitrospirota > Leptospirillia > Leptospirillales > Leptospirillaceae > UBA4572. The sequence goes on along the minus strand of JAKAWK010000041.1, from coordinate 4,119 downwards.
ATGGCGCGAAGAACTCTCCGCCATCAGAGGCTTCCTTCGGGCTCCGGGCGGACGGATCCTCGACCGTCTCGAATCGGACGAGAAGGCCAGGGAGACTCTTGACCAGGAGCTTCGGGCCACGAAGTCGCATCTTTTCGAGGTTGAGACCGCCGGAATGCTCGGAGAAAGCTTCCAGGCGGGTGATATCCGCATTCTTGTGGCGGCGGTGGAGTGCCGTGACGGGCGCGATCTCCGGCTCAGGATGGACATTCTGAAGTCTCGCATCCCTTCAGGGGTCATCATCCTTGCAGGCCGGACCGAAGGACAGGTCCTGCTTTTGGGATGGGCCTCTCAGAACCTGGAAAAGCGCTTTCCCGTCAACTCCTGGATCCGGAAAATGGCCGCAGCCCTGGGAGGTAAGGGGGGAGGACGTCCCACATGGGCCGAAGGGGGAGGCGCTCCTCCATCGTCCTGGCCGGTCTTTCTCGACACGATGCGCGCCGAGATCCGAGAGGAAGCCATGAGAACCCTGGTCGGGTCCTGACGGTGGATTATCCGACAATGTTTCCCGGAGTGCTCATGGGGGTTGACTGGGGCGGCCGGCGCATCGGCCTTGCCCTCTCCGATCCCACCCGGACCCTGGCCCGCCCCCTGGGTATTCTTGCCAGAAAAGGGGAGGAACTGCTTTTGGCCCCCACGGACGAGGAGGTCCTGAGAAAATTGGCGACTCTTGTTTGCGAAAATGACGTTTCCGGCCTGGTCTTCGGTGTTCCGTTCTACCATCTGAGCGGGGATCCGAATCCCCGGGCTCCCCTCTATCTCGAGACGGGCCGGAGCCTCGGGACACGCCTATCTCTTCCGGTCTTTTTCCATGACGAGGGGCAGACCTCGGCCCGGGCCCGGGAGCTTAAGTCCCGAAGAAAACGTTCTCATGGAAGGAAGGAGTTCTGCGACGACGTTGCGGCAGTCCTTCTCCTCCAGGGGTTCCTTGACGAGGGGGCGGCGGGACTCAAGGAGATCTCCCCTCCCGGACTGGATTCTCCCGCTGTCTCGATGGAAGGAAAGGCCCAGGGCCGGTGAGACTCCCTCTCCTTTCCACTCTCCGGCAAATGACCGTCTTTTTTCTTTTCCTCCTTGTGCTCGGAGTGGGATGGTCTCTTTATGCCTTTTTGGGACCTTCCCAGGAGGGAGCCGCTCCCTTTCTCCTGACCGTCTCCCACGGGACGCCCTTCCGCCAGGTGATCCAGACGCTGGCCAGAAAAGGCGCGGTCTCTTCTCCGGAAACGGTCATCTTCTGGGGTGACATTCTCGGCTTGGCCCGAAGCATTCGGGAAGGGGAATACGAAATCACTCCCGGAAATCCTCCCTACCGGATCCTCTGGGACCTGGTGGCCGGCCAGAAATATTATGAGAAGCTGACCGTTCCGGAGGGATTCACCATCGCCCAGGTGGCGGCCCGCATGACACATATGGGTATCGGGACGATTGACGAAAACTTGGCCCTCATGAGCGATGGAGACTTTCTTCGCCAGCTCCAGGTCCCCTCCACCTCCCTGGAAGGGTATCTGTTCCCGAACACCTATTATTTTTCGAAGGGATCGACCTCCCGGGAGGTTCTTTCTATGATGGTCTCCCGCTTCTGGAGGGTGATGCTCCCCGACTGGCGATCCCGCCTTCAAGAAAGGGGATTGACCGTAAACCAGGGAGTGACGCTGGCCTCCATCATCCAGAAAGAGGCTGGATCGTCAAAAGAGATGCCGCTGATCGCTGGAGTCTTCCTGAACCGCCTCCGTAACGGCATGAAGCTCCAGAGCGATCCGACGATCCTCTATCTCCTCCCCCATCGCCACCACCTGAAAGCCGGAGACCTGAAAATCGATTCCCTTTACAACACCTACCTTCATGAGGGACTTCCGCCTACGCCCATCGACAATCCCGGAGCCCAGGCCCTTCATGCCGTCGTCTTTGCGAAGGATGTTCCCTATCTCTACTTCGTCTCGGACGGTCACGGATCTCCCTCCATTTTTTCCCGGACCCTGTCGGAGCACGACAGGGCCATCCGACGGATCCTGAGGGATAAAAGGGGAAATTCCCCTGAAACGGACTCCCAATAACCTCATGCGCGAAAGATGGATGAAGAATGAGTGAAAACGATTTGCTTGATGGATTGCAGGATTCGGGTGCGTCTTCTTCGGGTCTTACCAAGCGTTTTGAATGGGAAAGTGTGGAGGCCAGCTGCCTCGAGCGATGGAACCTCGCGTCCGCCTCCAGGGCTTCCGAAGGGGAGCCCTTTTCGATGGTTGTTCCCCCTCCGAACATTACAGGCCGCCTTCATATGGGCCACGCCCTCAACCTGACCATCCAAGATGTGGCCGCCCGGTATCGAAGAATGCAAGGACGGGACGTTCTCTGGATCCCTGGCATCGACCACGCGGGGATCGCCGCCCAGAACGTCGTGGAAAGACAGCTAAGGGCTGAGGGGGTGGACTACAAGAGCCTGGGGCGTGACGCCTTCGTCGAGCGTGTCTGGCGCTGGAAGGAATCGATCGGTTCAGGGATTCTGGACCAGATCCGGCGTCTGGGGGCCTCCCTTTCCTGGGATCACGAGCGCTTCACGATGGACCCGGGGTTTTCCCGGGCGGTCCGGGAGGTCTTTGTCCGCCTTTACGAAGACGGGGCCCTCTACCGGGCCGAACGGATGATCCACTGGTGTCCCCGCTGCCTGACAGCGCTCTCCGATGTTGAGGTGACCCATCAGGACCGGGATGGGGAGCTCTACTTCATCCGGTACGTCGATGCCGAGAGGCCGGAGGACTCCCTTGTGGTCGCCACGACACGTCCTGAGACAGTGGTGGCGGACCTGGCCTTGGCCGTCCATCCGGAGGATGACCGGTATGTCGCTTGGGTGGGACGGCGGGTGAGGGTTCCCATGACAGACCGGACGATTCCCGTGGTGACTGACATGACAGTTGATCCTGGCTTTGGAACGGGGGTCCTCAAGATCACTCCCAGCCATTCGATGGTCGACTTCGAGATCGGACAGCGTCATGGTCTGGGAGCCTTGTCCGTGATCGACGAACGGGGAACCATGAATGCCCAGGCCGGTCCCCTGTCGGGGCTGCCCCGGGAAAAGGCCCGTGTCAGGGCCGTGGAAGTGCTTGATTCGGGCGAAAATCTCGTACGTCGGGAGCCCCACAAGAATGCTATCGGAGTCTGTTATCGCTGCCAGACAGAAGTCGAGCCGCGACTCTCCCTGCAGTGGTTCGTGAGGATGGCCCCCCTGGCTGCCCGGGCCCGTGAAGCGGTCGCAGCGGGGGAGATCCGGTTTTTTCCTGACAATTGGAAGAAGACCTACTTCGAATGGATCGATAATATCCGGGATTGGTGCATCTCCCGGCAGATATGGTGGGGCCACCGGATTCCGGCCTGGACCTGCCAGGACTGTCATCATCTTTCAGTGCTCCGGAATGATCCGGAGGTCTGTCCGCACTGCGGGGGAGTCAACCTCGTACGGGACCCCGATGTCCTCGACACATGGTTTTCCTCGGCGCTGTGGCCCTTCGCGACGATGGGCTGGCCCGACGAGACGCCGGATCTCCGGCGTTTCTACCCGACGAATCTTCTTGTCACGGGATTCGACATCCTGTTTTTCTGGGTGGCCCGGATGATCATGATGGGGCTCTACCTCACCGACCGGGTTCCTTTCCGGGATATCTATATCCATGCCCTGGTCCGGGACGAGTTCGGGCAAAAGATGACCAAGAGTCGGGGAAATGTGGTCGATCCCCTGGAGCTCATGGAACGCTTCGGAACCGATGCCTTCCGACTGTCCCTTGCCCTCCTGGCCACTCCCGGCCGGGATATCCGCCTTTCGGTCGAACGGGTGGAAGCGGCCCGGAACTTTGTCTCGAAACTTTGGAGTGCCTTCCGCTACATCTCCCTGGTCGTCCCTCCTGGAACATCTCCTCTTGACGAACTGGCCTCCTGCCGGGGAATCGCAAATCGCTGGATTCTGTCGGAGCTCGCAAGGCTCCAGACCGCCTACCGGGAGGCGATGGAGTCCTACCGCTATGACGAGGGAGCCCTCCTTGTCTACCGGTTTACCTGGAGCCTCTTCTGCGACTGGTACCTCGAGGCGAC
>JAKAWK010000146.1 GCA_021827365.1 Nitrospirota bacterium | reverse complement strand
AGAGAGGGGGATTCGAACCCCCGAGGCACTTCTTAGGCACCTACACGATTTCCAGTCGTGCTCCTTCGGCCGCTCGGACATCTCTCCAAATGATTGCGTTCAGATGCGGAACATCCGCATATCATACCGACAGGGACAGCGGAAAACAAGGGGCATGAGAAGAGTAATGGTCGTTGAAAGAGTTTCCTTCCGAACGAATGAAGGGATCCTGAATGTTCCCGTGAATGGATCCGGGAACTGGCCAGGGCATCGGGTCAGGGAAGGACGAGGATGCGGTCATGGGCGTGGATCAGCTCAAGGAGGGCTTGGCCATCGATGGGAGTGACACCGGGAATCGGAGGGGCGTGGAGCGAAAATGTCCGGTCCGCAAGGACGGGCAGGGGGGTGGACGATCCCGTGGCCTGGGCCCGGTCGAGATAGACGAGCGTCGTCGCAGGAATCTCCTGCTCGATCGAGTCAAGGATCTCCCGGAGCCGGTCGTCCGGATTTTGCCGGATAAGGATAAGCATGCGTTCCATCCTAAAAGAAGATCGTATGGTCGAATCCCAAAATCAGGTGCCCAAGATCTTTTGGTGAAAGGGGTTTCCCCCGGACTTCCCGCGCAGGAGCCTGCGTGAAAGGCTCATAATAGATTTCCTTCGTCATATCAAAGAAAGTCCCGAGGAAGCGATGGAGGACCTCCCCATCCTCGAGATCAAGAAGGTCGTCAGGGGAGGAAAGGAGGAGGGCGTGGGCCTCCCTGAACAGATAGACGCTGACGGGAATTTCTCCGGCAATCAGTCCGAGTGCCGATCGAATGGCTTCCGCAGGTCGTGGATCAATGGCCGGATCGGCCTTGATCAGGAGAAGGGTCCTGTGAGAGGCGGAAGACACGTGAATCCTTTCAGGCAAAAGCCAGAAAACGGTCGCAACCTTCGATGATCTGGGTCAGGACCACGAGTCCGCAAAAGGTGGTCTTTCCGGGATCAGGAATTTTCCGGTTCTGGGCGGCGTAGGCACAGGTATAGACCGAGGCCCCGCGGTCGACAAGGTCATGGACCCAGCCCTGGGCAACAAAGCGGGCTCCTTCGTCAAGAAGGTAGAGATAAACCTCGTCTCCGGCGGCGAGCCCTGTCTCGGCAATCACCCGGACGGTCTCTCCGTCAAGCTTTTCGGGATGGGTCGTAAGAAGAATTCCGATTTTCATGAGTGTCATTATCCTCCCGGAGAGTGCCCGGTGCAAGAGGCGGGGCCTCCGTAGTGCCTTTCCCTGAAAAAATGACGACATTGTGAGGATAGGGGAGGTCGATTCCCGCCGCATGAAACTCACTGGCGATCCTGAAATTGAGATCGGAAAGAGTGGTATGCCGCAGGGTGACATCATTGATCCAGTAAATAAGCTCAAGATTGAAGGAGGAGGCTCCGAATTCCGTAAACCAGACAGTGGGGGGAGGATCCGGCAGAATGTCGGGATGGTTGCGTGCGATTGTCATGAGAATGTCGACCGCTCTGTTGAGAAGGGAGGGATCCATCCCGATTCCCACTTTCAGGTGCATGCGTGTTTTCGGGTCTCTGTGGCTCCAGTTGATGACCTTGTTGGCGATCAGGTGAGCATTGGGGATGATGATGGCGATGTTGTCCCGGCTCATGACTGTCGTCGATCGTCCCTTGATCTCGACAACAGTTCCCAGGACTCCGTCGATTTCGATCAGGTCGCCGATCTGAATCGACTTTTCCAGAAGGATGACCACCAGTCCGATCATGTTTGCGGCGAGGTTCTGGAGTCCTATCCCGATACCGATGCCCAAAACGCCCAGTGTTCCTCCAAGAAAGGAGAGCCGGACGCCCAGGTTGTCAAGGCCGATGACGATCGCCAGGGCAAAGACAAGGTTGGCGGCAAGCGTCGACAGGAGTCCCATCATGTGCCGCGTCTGGGGAGAGGACTGGGTCTGGGCCCGGGTGGTCAGTGTCTTCTTGAGGAAGTGGCGGAGGAGGAATCCCAGGAGGACAAACAGGAAGAAGTTGATCAATCCGGCAACGGACACCGGGGTTTTTCCCAGGTGAAAGAGGACGATGTCCCAGCCGGAATGGTTCCCTGATGCGGACCCTCTGCCGAGTTGACCGAGTACGCCAAGAGAAAGAATGGAAAACCTCCCTTCATGTTCTGGACGGAGAATGCTTTCCCGCGAGTATTTCGTCAGGATACTGTCGATTCGCCAGGGTCGGTGCCCTTGATGGCTGTGGAGTATTTTCAATGATCTTTAAAGTATTTTCAATGATCCGTGGTGTGCTAGAATGCCATTGTGGGGGAGATAGAAAAATTCCTTTGATCTTATTTGCTGTTTTCCGACGGGAGTGTTCATGCTGCGTTATTCTGAATCCAAGATGGCCAGTGCCGAGATCTTTCGTCTTGTCCTGCAACGTATGACCGAACTGGGTTTTTCATTTACCCCGATTCATTATGCCGTGATTTACGAATATGTCTCGGGAATCAATCCGGGACTTTCCGATGCGCTTGATTCCCTGATGAGATCCGGAAACCCCCTGACCGACTCGGATGTGGAGACGATTTTTCTCAGGTTCGTGGCTCCGGAATTTGTTCTCCCGTTAAATGAGCACCGGGATTCTCTCACAAAGGAGATCCAGGAAGTTCTGGAGCATATTTCCCGTTCGACCCGGTCCACCACCCATGAAGCGGAGCGGGTCCAGAAAGGGATGGAGACCTATGGGGCGACCCTTGAAAAAAAAGATATCGATGAGAAAAAGCTCAAATCTCTCATCGATGCCATCCTCAGGGACACCCTTTCCATCAAGGCGAGTTCCGGCAGCCTGAGCCATGACCTGACCGAGAGCCAAAAGAAAATCGAGGGGTTGCAGCGCGAGTTGAGAACCGCCCGGGCCGAGGCTTTGATCGATCCCCTCACGGAACTTCTCAACAGAAGGGGGCTCAATGCCAAAGTGGAGGCCCTTCTCTTGGGAGGCTATCACTCCGGAGAGGAGATGGCCATCCTGATGCTCGATATCGACCATTTCAAGAGAATCAATGACACTCATGGTCATATGGTCGGGGACAAGGCGATCGTGGCGGTCTCCCGAATCCTCAGGGTGTGTCTCAGGGACGGAGATCTCGCCGCCCGGATCGGAGGAGAGGAGTTCGCCCTGCTTCTTCCGGGAGGTTCGGCCGAGGACGGATATACCATTGGGGAAAAGATCAGAAAATCGGTTGAGAAGATCGAGATCATGAATGTTACAAAACGTCAGAAGATTGGGGTTATGACTATTTCTGTCGGTGTGGATTCCGGTCCTCTAGGACCTGGCTGGACCACGATGATGGAGAGAGCCGACAAGGCCCTTTACTCATCGAAGACGGGAGGAAGGAACCGGACTACGGTTTATGGGCAAGAGACAACGGCCTGATTGAACTCATCGGCAGG
>JAKAWK010000145.1 GCA_021827365.1 Nitrospirota bacterium | reverse complement strand
TAATTGTAGTGGAGGGAAAATTCAGGACGGCTTGGCCGCTGGAAGCCTCGACTCTTTCGTCCTGGCCCTGGACGGAAACTTCGGGAGCTCCCCCTCCATCACCCTCTCGGATTTTGCCGTCAAGTTCCAGACCAATGAAGGCTCCTACGAATTTGGGGGAGGCTCCCTCTCGGAGACCCCCGAGCCCGGAACGCTTCTTCTTTTCGGAACCGCTCTTTTCCTGAGCCTGGGACCGGCGCTCCTGAGACGCTTGGCCTTAGGGATGGCGCAAGCCCCTCGGGGATAGACCTTTGGGACCAGAATTCGGAGCACAGAAATCAGGGTTTTCGCTTGTTATGAATTAAGACAGGGTCGGGTGTGGGATCGGACATGTCCGTGCGGGAGGTCTCCATGGAGGCGTCAGAGAGTGCGGCGCTAGCTCTTTCCCTGAGCCCTCCCATACCGCTTCCTGCTACTCCCTTCCCGGTTCCTGATTTTTTAACCCATTGGCCCTTTTGGCAGAATTTCCTTCCGGTTCCCAATCCTTCCCCTCCGGGGTAATTTCCCCGCGAGGAACCGATGATTTGCCACAGGGCGTGTCCAATCCCGTGACCGTGGCCATTTTCAAAGGCGGACGAAATGACCTTATCTTTCGCCCCCGCCATCCATCTTCCGGATTTGATGACGGACAGATGCCAGGAGCTTTGCTATGAGACTATACTTTGAGTCAGGAATCGATAGGAGGGTCCTCCACCCGGACGGCCCTCCAGGAGGATGGTGTGGGTACCAACCACGACAGGACGCTATGGGACAGGACTCTCCTGACCGGCACATTGCTGGTCGCCGGAAGCCTCCTTCTCTTCGTCGTCTCCGCCCGTCTCGGCACAGACGAAGGGAGGCTGCTCCGGCATGATGTGGCCCTTGAGCAGTCCCGGGAGCTCCTTCGCGACATCAGGTCGGCCCTTGAGCGTGTCCAGACTGACCTTGCAAGCTCCGGATCCACGCAGACCATCTTTCGGGATGTGGCGAATCTCCGGAACCTGCTGACCTCCCTTGTCCGGACACCTCTTGCCTGGAAAGGGATGGAGCCGGAGGAGCAGGGATACTTCCGGAGTCTTGTCCGGGGGATCGACAACGGGACGCTCCGGGTGGAGTCCTCCCTGATCCGGGAGGGAATGCGGATCCTGGGCCACCGGGAGCGTGTCCTGGCCCGCCGCCTGCGCGACACGCGCCAGGACTATGGCTGGAGCGAGGATCTGCGTCTGATTTCCGGGGCCTTATCCTTTTTTCTGGCCGCAGGAGGCGTCCTCTGGATGGCCTTCGGGGTGCGACGAATCAGGCTTGAGTCCACCCGGGTCACCGGCTTGCTCGAGTCGTCAGGATTTCCCATCTTTGTCAAGGATAGAAAGGGCCGGTGGCTTTTTGCCAACCGCGCGGGTCTTAGGCTTTTCGGCCTCGACCGGAAATCCCCGGCCGTCTGGCGGGACCGGGATTTCTCCTCCTCCGCCGGTCTTCGCGCCGGAGACACCCTCGAGCGCTTCCAGAAGAACGATGCCGAGGCCCTTTCCCGGGGCGATGTCACCCGCACCGTCGAGGTCGTCTCCCGTCCGGGAGGTTCCCCCCGCCATCTCGATTTCGTCAGGATCCCTCTCTCGGATGAGGACGGGGTCCCCCTGGGCCTTCTGGTCACCGGTGCTGAGGTCTCGGTCCAGATACTAAAGAACCTCCACCTGGCCCTCTCCCGTTTAAACGAACTCATCACCCGGATCCCCGACCCCGACACCCTCTTCGACGAGGTCTGCAGGATCGTCATGGAGTACGGCCGGGTCCGGGAGTGCCTCATCGGGGAACTCGATCCCGAGACGCGAAACCTCACCTGGATCGAACTTCGGGGGATTTCGGCGGAGTCCGCGGAGGCCCTGCGCTTCTCGAGCGACCCGGCCCTTTCGGAGGGGATGGGCCTCGTGGGATCCGTCCTTCGCTCGGGTCGCCCCCGCACCGCCCGCCTTCACAAGGATGAATACCCCATCCCGAGAAAGCCCGACGAGGGGGGGCCTGACAGCTTTCACGATGTCGGAGTCTTTCCCTTCTTTCGGGGGAACCGGACCTTCGGAGCCCTGATCGTCCACGATCCCTCCACCGGAGGGTTCGATCCGGAGATGACCGACTTTCTGGTCCAGATTTCGCGGAATCTCTCCTTCGCCCTCGACAACTGGGACCGGGAGCACCACAAGAAGTCGGAGGAGGACAAGATCGTCTTCATGGCCTTCCACGACCCCCTCACCTCGCTCCCGAACCGGCGCCTCTTCATGGACCGCATCAACCAGGCCCGGGAGCGGTCGCTTCGGGGCCTGGAGCACTTCGCCGTCGGTGTTCTGGATCTCGATGGCTTCAAGGCCGTGAACGACCGCTGGGGCCATCAGATGGGAGACAAGCTGTTGGTCGAGGTCTCCGGACGTCTGAAGCGCACCCTTCGAGGTTCGGACACCCTGGCCCGTCTGGGAGGAGACGAGTTCGGCTTTGTCTTTGCCGATCTCTCGGCCACCTCGCTAGACCAGATCACCCGCCGGATCATCGACATCTTTTCCCAGCCCTTCGAGATCGGCGACCGTTCCATCGTCGTCGGAGGGAGCCTGGGGCTGACCCTCTGTCCTCCGGACGAGGGAGACGCCAACACATTGATCTCCCACGCCGACAAGGCCATGTACCAGGTGAAGGCGACCACCAAGAATTCCTGGAAGGTCTTCGCTCCAATCTGATCTTGGACCTCCCCCGTGTTTCCCGTCACGCCTCCCTGACATGTCTATTATAATTCGGGTATAATGCCGTCTGGTCTTAAAACCCCTGAGAAAATACGAGGCAAGATGGTCGATCTGTCGATGAAAATGCTGCTGCACGACCGGCTGAGGTTTGCCCTCACCACCTTTGGGGTCGCCTTCTCCGTCATGCTGGTCCTGGTGCAGGTGGGACTTTTCGAAGGTCTTATCGGCTACGCCGCCGATACCATCCTCCCCATCCGCCAGGCCGACCTCTGGATCACCTCCCGAAACACCCAGAACATCGACTTCGCCAACTACTTTCCCCAAAACCTGGTCAACCGGGTCCGCTCCGTTCCCGGGGTCGAACGGGCCGACAACCTGATGGTCGACTTCATGCCCATCCATCTCCCCAACGGCTCCTCCGACGGGGTGATGGTCTACGGCCTGACCCACTACTGGAAGTGGGGGGTTCCCTGGAATGTCGTCACCGGAAACCCCCTTGACCTTCGGGGCGGCCCCTACATGTTTCTCGACGACTTTGCCACCCACCGCTACGGACCCTTCCATGTGGGCGAATACCGGGAGATCGTGAACCAGAGGCTCAAGATCATCGGGATCATGCACGGCCTCCGATCCTTCACCACCATACCCGTGGCCTTCCTCGACTTCTACCGGGCCCA
>JAKAWK010000040.1 GCA_021827365.1 Nitrospirota bacterium | reverse complement strand
CCGAGCTCAAGTCCGTCATGGATTCGGAAATCCGCCGCCTTGAGGAGATCGCCTCCCTGACTGTCGAGGAGGCCCGGGAACGCCTGATGCAGAATGCCGAAGCCTCCATTCGGCCAGAAGTGGCCAGACTGGCCCAGAAGCTTGAGCAGGAGGTCCGGGACCAGGCGGTGAGAAAAGCCCGCGAAACAATGACTCTTGCCATCCAGCGCTATGCGAACGAGCATGTTGCCGAGATCAGCGTCTCGGTGGTCCCGATCCCGTCGGATGATGTCAAGGGACGGGTGATCGGGCGGGAAGGAAGAAACATCCGGGCCTTCCAGGCGGCGACCGGGGTTGACCTCATCATCGATGACACTCCCGATGCCATCATTATTTCAGGCTTCGACCCACTGCGCAGGGAAGTGGCCAGGCTGGCTCTCGAGCAGCTCCTTTCCGACGGGCGCATCCATCCTGCGCGTATCGAGGAGATCGTGGAAAAAGTCCGGAAAGATCTTGATGTCTCTCTCAAGGAAGAGGCGGAAAAACTGGCCTTCGAACTTGGGATCACCGATATCCATCCGGAAATTCTCAAGCTCCTGGGACGGCTGAAGTACCGGACAAGTTACGGTCAGAACAATCTTGTCCATGCCCGGGAGGTGGCCTATCTCTGTCAGATGATGGCCCATGACCTTGGGCTGGACGCTCGCATCGCCAAAAGAGCTGGCCTTCTCCACGACATCGGGAAATCCCTCTCCCATGAGGGGGAGGGATCGCATCCTTCCCTGGGAGGGGAGGCAGCGAAAAAATTCGGTGAATCACCCCAGGTCATCAATGCCATCATGTCCCACCACGGAGACATCGAACCCAACTGTCTTGAGTCTGTTCTCGTCGCGGCGGCCGACGCCATTTCCGCAGCTCGTCCCGGGGCCCGCCGTGAAAGCATCGATGTCTACGTCAAGAGGCTCGAGAAGTTGGAAACTATTGCCAATTCCTTCAAGGGTGTGGAAAAGTCCTACGCCATCCAGGCCGGACGGGAAATTCGGATCATTGTCAATCAGGACCAGGTCAGCGACGGCGACCTGCTTGAGATCACACGGGGCATTGCCCAGAAGATAGAAAACGAACTGACTTATCCGGGGCAGATCAAGGTCACAGTGATCCGTGAAAACCGGATCGTTGAGTATGCCCGCTGACCTCGGAGAACCGGGAGAAGCTGTCCGGCTTCTTTTTGTCGGAGATGTATTCGGAAAACCCGGAAGGGAGGCCTTGGGAAGGGGGATCGAACGCCTTGTCAGGGAGGCTCCGCTGGACGGAATCTTCATAAATGGAGAAAACCTCGCCGGTGGGAGAGGGTTGACCTCTGCGAAAATGGAGGAATGCTATAGACTTGGTGTGACGGCCATGACGTCGGGAAATCATCTCTTTGACCAGAAGGAGGCTGAAGGTATTCTGGTTTCGGATCCCCGCCTTCTTCGTCCGGAGAATTTTCCCGCCTCCTGTCCTGGCTCGGGACACCGGGTCTATACCCTACGGTGCGGATTCCGGGTCGGGCTAGCCAACCTGATCGGACGAACCTTCATGGCCCCGTCAGATTGTCCTTTCGCCGCCTCAGATCGTTTGCTTTCGGATTTTGAAAAGAGTCCCGAGCCACCCGATTTCATTGCCGTTGACATTCATGCCGAGGCAACAGGAGAAAAACAGGCGCTGGCATTTCATCTAGACGGTCGTGTTGACCTTCTCTATGGGACTCATACCCATGTCCAGACCAATGACCTGACCTGCTATCCCGGTGGGACCTGGTTCGTGGGCGATGTAGGAATGACGGGGCCCCGGTGGTCTATTGTGGGTTCGGACCCGGTCTCGTCCCTTTCAAAATACAGAACCATGGTTCCGCGCCCGTTTAAGGTCGCCGAAGGGGAAACACTCTTTTGTGCTCTCCTCGTGACGGTGGACCGTCAGGCTGAACGGGGAGACCGCATCCAAAGGCGCGCCATCCGGCTTCTCCGCGAGGCTGATGGAGGGGGATCATGACCTTAGATCCTGAAAAGACTGGTCTCGGGAAAAACTTGACGATTTACACGGTTTCGGAACTGGCCGGAACAATCAGGCAAGGGTTGGACAGGGTTTTCCCGGGAATTTTGCTTATCGAAGGAGAATTGTCCAACGTCAAGCTTTCCCAGCCTGCCGGTCATTATTACTTTACGCTCAAAGATGCGGGGGCCAGCCTGCGGGGAGTCATGTTCCGCGGCATGGCCAGGACCCTCACATTTGTTCCTGTCGACGGTCTCAAGGTTCTGCTCCGGGGCCGGATCTCCTATTATGAACCCCGTGGTGAGATCCAGGTGGTTGCCGAGTCGATGGAGCCTGCCGGACTGGGAATGTTTCACCTCGAATTTCGAAGGGTCAGGGAGATCCTGGAACGTGAAGGACTTCTCACGCCGGAACGTAAGAGACCTATCCCGCTCATGCCCCGGGCAGTAGCCCTTATCACATCAACCCAGGGGGCGGCCATCTGGGATTTTCTCCGCATTGGCGACCAGCAGAACCGTCTTGTTCCGATCGTGGTGGTCCCAGCCCGCATGCAGGGGAGCGAGGCAGTTCCGGAAATCATCAGAGCGCTGTCTCTGGCTGGAGGACGGCCCGGGGTTGACGTGACTGTGATTGCGAGGGGGGGCGGATCGGCCGAGGACCTCTGGATTTTCAATCGGGAGGATCTGGCCCGGGCCATCCTAGCCTCTCCTGTTCCCGTCGTGACAGCGATCGGCCATGAAGTGGATCTGACAGTGGCCGATCTTGTGGCTGACCTTCGCGTGGCGACCCCGACAGAGGCTGCCAAGAGGGTCCTGTTTGACGGCCAGTCCCTTCTCGGAGCCCTGGAGAGAGCCCGACACAGACTTGGCGGACTGCTCTCTATTCGACAGGAAAGGGAATCTGCACGCCTTTTATCCTTTAGGGTTTCTGTCGCCACCTTTTCACGACGCCTCTCCCATTGGCATTTGTGGGTGGTCCGGGCCCAGGATCGACTTTCTTCCGGAATGAAAGACGGTCTGTCAAGAAAAAAGGCTCACCTGGCAGTCTCCATGTCGGAAATTGTTCATCCTTATCGCAGGTTATCCGGCCTTTCCAGGAATCTTTCCTTCGTGCGTGAACGGATGTTCCGCAAGATCAGGGACTTTCTTGGAGACTTCAGGCTCAAGCATAACCTCTGGGATCGTCGCCTTTGCCGTGAAAACTTGATCGATTTCGCCTCCCTGCGCCTAGAGGTGAGGCAAAGAAAATTTTATCTTGTTTCGGGAATCCGACAGATTAAGGGCCGATTTGCGGAGAGACAGAGCCTGCTTTCGGTCCTTTTGAGAGAAGCCGATCCGAGACGCCCCCTTTCGAAAGGCTTTTTTCTTCTGGAACGGGACAGGGGCCTTGGTCTGGTCACACTGAAAAATCTTCCCTCCCAGGGAGAGAAAATCCGGGCCCGGACCCAGGGCCTGTCGATCGGCATGAGCGTGAAAGAGCTGCATTTTGACAAGGAACAGGAAGACGGAATGAAGGAGAGGTAAGGGGTCATATGGCGAAGGGGGTCAAAGGAACGGCAGAAACCGGCAAGGAGCCTGTGAGGTCCTTCGAAGAGAAGATGAAAAGACTTGAGGAGATTGTCCGGATGATGGAACAGGGGGACCGTCCCCTTGAGGAATCTCTTGGACTTTTCGAAGAAGGGGTCCGGCTGTCTGCAGAATGCCAGTCGATCCTTGAGGAGGCTGAACGAAAGGTGACACTTCTTCTCTCCTCTTCCCGTGAGGAAGGGGATGGTGGGGAGGACATCCGGGAGATTCCCTTCCGGAAAGAGTAAATCTTGAGAAAGGCAGGCCCCGAAGGGAGCAGGTCAGAAATTGGAGAAAGGATCTTCTTTGGAAATAAGACGTTATCTGGACCATCAAAAAGAGCGTGTGGAAACGGCAATGGAGAGTCTTTTCCTGGAAGAATCACGGGCTGCCTACGGGCGGCTTGCTGAGGGCATTCGTTACAGCCTCCTTGCAGGAGGAAAACGTATTCGTCCCGTCCTCGCCCTGGCAACTATTGAGGCCCTGGGCGTTGATTCAGACCCTTTGGTTCCGCTGGTTCTTCCCCTGGAACTGATCCACACCTACTCCCTGGTCCACGATGATCTTCCTGCCATGGACAATGACGACCTCAGGCGGGGTCGCCCAACAAATCATGTCGTCTATGGTGAAGCCGCCGCCATCCTTGCGGGAGATGCCCTCCTGACACATGCATTTACCCTGCTCTCCGATCCTGTGTATGATAATATTCTGTCAGCCTCCTGCAGGCTTTCGGTGATCCATGAGCTGTCCTTTTCCGCGGGGATTGCCGGGATGGTGGGGGGGCAGTTTCTAGATATTGATTCGGAAGGAAAATCCCTGACCCTTCCCGAGCTTGAGAATCTTCACAGCCATAAGACCGGGGCCCTTCTCAGGGCTTCGGTCAGAATCGGTGGGTTTCTGGCGGGAGCAGGAGAAAAAGAGATGGCTGGGCTCTCCCGTTACGGAGAGGCGGTCGGCATTGCTTTCCAGATCGCCGATGATCTTCTCGATGTTGAGGGGACAGCGGCGGAGATGGGAAAGGCCATCGGTAAGGATGCCGGAAAACACAAAAATACCTATCCTGGTCTTGTCGGTCTCGAAAAGGCCAGGGCTCTGGCAGAAGAAAAACGCAAGGAGGCCCACGAGGCGGTGGCAGCCCTGGGAGACCGGGGAGAGCCTCTTCGGGAGATTGCTTCCTATATTATAGAAAGAAGGAACTAATGGGATCTTTGCTCGAAGATATCAAGGGGCCCGAGGATGTTAAGGCGCTTCCCGAGGAAAAACTTCCCCTTCTTGCCCAGGAAATCAGGGATGAGATGGTTCGGGTCCTCTCCGGAATCGGCGGACACTTTGGCGGCGGAATGGGTGTGGTCGAACTGACGCTCGCGCTTCACAGGGTCTTTGATACTTCCCGCGACCGTATTGTCTGGGACGTCGGCCATCAGGCCTACCCGCACAAGATGCTGACAGGACGCCTGTCAGGACTTCCGACCATTCGCCAGTGGAATGGCCTGTGCGGCTTTCCCAAGCGGGAGGAGAGCATCCATGATGCTTTTTCTGCGGGCCATGCGGGAACTTCTGTTTCGGCGGCGCTTGGAATGGCGGAAGCCCGTGATCTTCTGGGCGAGAATTACCATGTCATCGCGGTGGTCGGGGATGGATCCCTGACGGCCGGGATGGCGATGGAGGCACTGAATCAGGCTGGAGCAAGAAAGAAAAAGCTCTTGATTATCCTCAATGACAACAATCTTTCCATTTCGGAGAATGTGGGGGCCCTCTCTTCCTATCTGGCACGAATATCGGCGGATCCTGCCATCGATCAGATGCGGCGGAAAACGGAAACTCTTTTGAGGGATATCCCTGTCATCGGTGATTCTGTGGCCAGGTTCGCAAAGGCGGCCCATGGTCAGGTTGTTGGCATGATTTCTCCTCCCGGCCTCTGGTTCGAGGAAATGGGCCTCTCTTATATCGGACCTATCGACGGACATGATCTCCCCCTGTTGATCGATACCATCCGAGCACTGAAGGATCGATCCGGTGCTGTCCTTCTGCATGTTCGGACTGTCAAGGGAAAGGGCTACCCCCCTGCCGAAAAGAGTCCCATTGCCTTTCACGGGGTCCCTCCCTTTGACCCGGAAACCGGCGCCTTCCGGAAGAAGGCTGGAGGAAATCCTGCCTACACGAAGATTTTTGGCCAGGCCATGATCGAGATTGCCCGCGAGATCCCTGAGCTTTTTGCGATTACGGCCGCCATGCCCGAAGGGACGGGGCTTTCAGACTTTGGAAAGCTCTATCCGGAACGATTTGTCGATGTCGGGATCGCCGAGCAGCATGCGGTGACTCTCGCAGGCGGAATGGCAGCCCAGGGGGCCCGTCCGGTCGTTGCCATCTACTCGACATTTCTTCAGAGGGCCTATGACCAGATCGTTCATGACATCTGCCTTCAAAATCTTCCCGTTGTCTTCTCCATGGATCGCGGTGGCCTCGTGGGAGAAGATGGTCCCACTCATCATGGTGTTTTCGATATCGCCTATCTCCGGCATATTCCGAACATGACCCTCATGGCTCCAAAGGACGAGAACGAGCTGAGGAAAATGCTCTGGACCGCTCTTCACCATCCCGGTCCCGTTGGGCTCCGGTATCCAAGAGGGGAGGCTCTTGGCGTTCCTCTGGATTCGGGCTTCGAGATCCTGCCGATCGGAAAGGCCGAGCTTCTTTCGGAAGGGCGAGACATGGTTTTCCTGGCGTATGGATCCATGGTGTCTGTCGCGGAAAAGGCTGCCGAAATCCTTCGAGGAGAAGGCGTGGATGCCGGAGTGGTCAACATGCGATTTGCCAAACCTCTCGATACTTCCCTTCTTCTTCAGCTGGCCCACTCGACCTCCCTTTTTGTTACAGTCGAGGAGGGAACAGTTCTTGGAGGGTTAGGATCCGCCGTCCTTGAATTTTTGTCTGCGGCTGATCTGACAGGGCGTGTCCGGGTCCGACTCGCCGGAATTCCGGACCATTATATAGAGCACGGAGCCCCTGGCATTCTCCGGGAGTCGGTTGGACTCACACCGGAGCAACTGGTGAGCCTTGCTCGAAAAAATCTTCAGGCTCCCGTTTGTTGACAGTGTTCGGAGCAGCCGGGTGAAGGAACGTCTTGATTCCATTGTCCTTCGCAAGGGTTGGGCCTCGTCCCGGGAGGAGGCGGCTCTTCTGATCGGAGATGGCAGGGTCCGGGTCAATGCGCTTATCCGGACCGATCCGGACACTCGGGCTGAATTTGACAGGGTTGAATGTGATTCGCGGGAAGCGGGATCACGGTATGCCGGCCGGGGGGGCCTCAAACTGGAGGGAGCCCTGGACTTTTTCTCCATCATCCCGGACGGAAAACGGCTAGTCGATATGGGGGCCTCCACAGGGGGGTTCACGGACTGCCTCCTTCGGCGTGGTGCTCGATCCGTGACCGCGGTGGATGTAGGTCGGGGGCTGATCGATCTTCGGCTGAGGAACGATCCTCGAGTCGTTCTTGTTGAAGGGGCCAATGTCCGTTTTCCTGGCCCATGGATGCCTGCGGAGCCTGTTGACGGAGTCGTGGCCGATCTTTCGTTCATTTCTTTGCGTCAGGTTCTTCCTCAGGTCTCCTACCTGTTGAGGGGGGGAGGGTGGTTTCTCGCACTTGTGAAGCCCCAGTTTGAAGCCCCTCCGGAATGTGTGGAAAAAGGAGGGATCGTGCGGGATCTCCGCGCAATCCGTCTTGTTTTGCGAGGGTTTGTCAAGGATCTTGTCCGCGAGAAGGGAAGCCCTAGGGGGATAGTTCCTTCCGGTATCAGAGGACGAAAAAGAGGGAATCAGGAATATTTCTGTTTTGCCCGGTGGAAAGGAAGAAATTGAACATCGTTATTGGCGGTGGAGCCGGATTCATCGGGGCTCCGCTGGGAAGAGCCCTCGTTTCGATGGGCCACAATGTTACGGCCGCAGACAATCTTTCCACCGGTTTCCGGACCTCCCGTGACAAGGATGTTTTTCTTGCAAAGGGAGACCTGTCTCATCCAAAATTTCTCATCCGGCTTTTCGAAAAGGTGAGACCCGATCTCTATATCCATCTGGCCGGGCAAAAGGATGTCCAGGTTTCCTGGGAGAATCCCTCTGCGGACTCCTCTCAAACGCTAGGGGCGTTTCTCGGAGTTCTTGACGCATGCCGCATCATGACAGTTCCTCGGCTCCTGTTGGCATCGACCGGAGAGGTCCTGACACCTTCGGAAGGATCTGAGTCCCAAGCCATGGATCCCCTTCAGCCTGTACAGCCCTTATCTCCTTACGGTGCCTCCCATGCACTCTGCGAGTTTTACCTTGAAAGCTTTGCCCGATTTCTGCCCATAAAAACGGCCATTGCCCGATTGGCTCCGGTATTTGGGCCAGGTCAATCAACGGATGGCGAGGGGGGTCTGGTAGGCCTTGCCATCCGCCAGACCCTTTTGAAAAATTCTCAAAACCCTCCAGCTATCCCCGGCAATGGACGACGGATGAGGGATTATATTTACATCGATGATGTGGTGGAAGCGCTACTTCATATCATCCTGAAAGAGGGGGAAGGGAAGTTTCACATTGGCTCCGGAGTTCTCCATAGTGACCGGGATATATTTCTGGCCATCGGGAAGGTTCTTGGTTCTTCCTATCCCATCAATTATCAGCCGAATCCTTTTCCAGAGAACGAAGTAATGGTTTTGGGTCATGACCGTCTTTCAACGGAAATGGACTGGTCAATGGAGGTTCCTTTTGAAGAGGGAATTGCCAGGACGGTGGATTTTTTCAGGAAGGCCATTCAGTAATGATCGACCTGGTTTTAGTTACGCATCCGGATCCGGTGGCGGCAAGGAATCTTATTGAGCACCTTGTCCGGGAGCATCGGATCGCATGTGGCCAAATTCTCCCTTCGGGAACATCGGTTTTTTTCTGGGAAGGAGAGGTCCGCACGGCGGATGAGGTCCTCCTGGTCTTAAAGTCTGTTGCCGAGAATCGGGAAATACTGGAAAGGGAAATCCGGAAAGTTCATCCATATTCTGTTCCGGAAATTCTTTTCCTTTCCATCGATCAAGGGAATGCGGACTATCTTGCCTGGGTCAGGGATTCCTGTACCAGCCGTCCGGGAAAGGAATGATGTGGCGCGTCTCAAAAAAACGATAACAATTACGATCCTTCCCGGAGTGACAGAAAAGTCTCGACAGTGGACCATTCCTCGCTGGTCGATCTATCTTTTTCTTGGTGGAATATTTTTGGTTTTTACTGGAGTCGTGTTTCTTATTCTTTTCTATAGTTACGAAACAAAAAAATTCATGGCTCTTCAGACAATCCAGGAAGAAACACGAGTTCAGAAAGAGCACCTCGATCATTACCGGAAGGAACTCGATTCCATCGAGGCCCAGCTTTCGGAGGTGAACAATCTTGATGTCCAGATTATGAATATGGTGGCCAAGGGAGCTCCGGATGTCCAACGTCCTTCTGCAGAAACACAACCAGAAAACGAAAAGCCGGCTCCCTTCGGGAAAAAAAATTCGATGCATCCGGTCAGGGTCGGTCCCGAACCACTTTCCTGGAGTTACGATGGGAGGGCCGGGACTCTTGGAATTCCTGTCGAGGGATGGATCGTGTCAGCCTTTGGAAAGAGAACGGGTCCTATCGGAGTCGGGGAGGAGTTTCATCCGGGCCTGGATATCGCCCAGGAGGAAGGGGGCAATGTCCATTCTCCGGCAACGGGTGTGGTCATCCTGACTGACCGTACACCCGATTACGGGAATTATGTCATTGTCTATCATGGCCTTGGTCTTTCTTCCCTGTTCGCCCATCTAGATCAGATCGATGTTGTTCTAGGCCAGTCCGTTGACAGGCATTCCCAGATCGGGACAATCGGCCTCACGGGATTGACGACAGCCCCCCACCTCCATTACGAGCTTCGGGAATTCGGTCACCCGGTCGATCCGCGGAAATATTTGGATAGATATGCCTTGCTCCATGGCTCCGTCCAATAGGCCCATCCCGCCCGGGAGAATTTACCCGGATTGTCTGGATAGAATGATTCAAGGTATTTCTGAGAGGAGATAGTCTCATGTTCAAGACCCTCGTCCGGTCACTCTTTGCCAGTCGCAATGATAAGGAGATCCGGCGGGTATCAATGATTGTCGATGCCGTCAACGCTCTCGAATCTTCCCTCACCCCCTTGTCCGATGAAGAAATTTCGGCAATGACAGGAAAATTTCGGTCCCGGATTGCCGCGGGGGAAAGTCTTGAACAGATACTTCCCGAAGCTTTTGCTGTGGTCAGGGAGGCCGGTCGGCGGGTTCTTGGAATGCGTCATTTCGATGTCCAGATCATGGGAGGGGCCATCCTCCATGAGGGAAGGATCGCTGAAATGAAGACCGGCGAGGGAAAAACCCTTGTCGGGACATTGCCCGTATACCTCAATGCCCTTGAAGGAAAGGGTGTTCATGTTGTGACTGTCAACGATTACTTGGCCAAGCGCGATTCAGCCTGGATGGGGGAGCTTTATCAATTCCTGGGTCTTTCAGTCGGACTGATTCAGCACGACATGCCCGATGACCTGCGTCAGAAGGCCTATTCCTGCGATATCACTTATGGAACAAACAACGAATTCGGATTCGATTATCTCAGGGACAACATGAAATACGAACTTGAACAGTTTGTCCAGAGAGACCTCCATTTCGCGATTGTCGATGAGGTAGACAGCATTCTGATCGATGAAGCAAGAACTCCCCTGATAATTTCAGGTCCCTCTGAAGAATCGACGGACCTTTATGAAAAAGTCGACCGAATCATACCTGAGCTTCGCAAAGTAGAACATTTTACTGTTGATGAGAAACACAAGACAGTATCCATGACAGAAGAGGGTTCGGATCTGGTCGAGGCGCTTCTCGGTGTTGGGAATCTCTATGAGCTCAAGAATATCTCCTATGTTCATCACCTGATGCAGGCAATCAAGGCCCATCATCTTTACAAGCGTGATGTGGATTATGTGGTCAAGAATGGAGAAGTCATCATTGTCGATGAATTCACCGGTCGTCTCATGACTGGGCGACGATGGGGGGAGGGACTTCACCAGGCTGTTGAAGCCAAGGAACGCGTTCGGATCCAGATGGAGAACCAGACACTCGCCACCGTCACCTTCCAGAACTATTTCAGGATGTACCGGAAGCTCTCTGGAATGACAGGAACTGCCGATACCGAAGCCACAGAATTTCACAGGATTTACAATCTTGAGGTGATTGTCGTTCCGCCCCACAGGAAGATGATCCGGATCGATCTTCCAGACCAGATATATCGATCGCAGAAGGAAAAATATGATGCGGTGGTCGCAGATATCGAAGAGCGCCACAAGATTGGACAGCCTGTCCTCGTGGGCACGGTTTCCATTGAAAAGTCAGAATATATTTCACGCCTGCTGAAAGATAAAAATATCCCCCATGAAGTGCTCAATGCGAAGTTTCATGAAAAAGAGGCCGAAATCGTAGCTCAGGCCGGACGTTTGGGAAAAGTGACGATTGCGACAAACATGGCTGGTCGTGGAACTGACATTCTTCTTGGAGGAAATGCCGAATATTTGTGCAATGCCCAGATCCGTAGCCGTGGGGAAGAAATTACTGAAGAGGACCGGGAAAAACTCCTGCTCGAACTTGAAGAGGCATTTCGTAAGGAACGCGAAGAGGTTGTGCGGGTGGGAGGCCTTCACATTATCGGAACAGAACGCCATGAAAGCCGACGAGTCGACAACCAGCTTCGCGGAAGGGCCGGTCGTCAGGGGGACCCGGGATCATCGCGCTTCTACCTCTCCCTTGAAGATGATCTCATGAGAATATTCGGGGCCGACAAGATCAAGGGGCTGATGGAGCGGATGGGGGTCGAGGATGGGGTGCCGATTGAGCATGCTTTTGTGACCAAGGCGATCCAGAATGCCCAGAAAAAAGTTGAAGCCTATCATTTCGACATTCGGAAACAGCTTCTCGAATACGACGATGTCATGAACCAGCAGCGTCTTATCTTCTACGAACTCAGAAAGCGTGTTCTGAAATCGGAAGGACTTCGCGACCTGCTCCTTGAATGGGGGAGCAGGGTTGTGGAAGATCAGGTTCTAGCTGTCATACCAGAAAAAGCCTATCCGGAAAGTTTTGATCTCCCGGGAGTGGTCACTCTGGTCTCGGAAAAAACAGGCCTCCTCCTGACGGCAGAAGAACTGAATGATCTCGGAATCGATGCTCTAGTCGAGCATGCTGTGGCCCGTTATGAGGAATTCCTTTCCATGCGTGAAAAGGAATTCGGGACTGAGACTTTCGAGGCAATCATCCGGTATGTAACACTTCAGACTCTGGACAACCTCTGGAAAGACCATCTTCTCAAGATCGACCGACTCAAGGAGGGGATCGGACTCCGGGGCTACGGCCAGAAGGACCCTCTGGTGGAGTATAAGCGGGAGGGATTTGACCTTTTTGAATCCTTTGTTGGTGAAGTTCGGGAAAATGTAGTCCAGATTCTAGGTTCAGTTCGGGAGGCGGCCGAACCGGAAATGATCGAATCTCCCTCTCTGGACCAGCTCGACTACTCCTATCCGGATGAAACTGGCGTTCCAGTCTGGGAAAATGACGGATCTTCCCCTTCTCTTTGGTCAGGGATTCCCGTCGAGGCACAGACATCTTCATCGGATGGTCAGATGTCCGCGGGTCGCAAGGACAATAAGATCGGGAGAAATGATCCCTGCCCGTGCGGTAGCGGAAAGAAATTCAAAAAATGTCATGGAGCTGAATAGACCCCGCAAATTTTGGGGGAACAGGATATTTTTGCCCTGTTCGGAAGGTTTTCTCCTGAATTCTTCAGTTGACAAAAGGGTCACTCAAAAATAGAATGGTAGGACAAATCGATCCCGAACAATACTAAATCTCCAGAATTTTCAGGGCTCCGAAAAAATATAGCCGGAGGGTGCACATGTTTTCTCTTTCTCATCCCGACCATTATATTCCGATCCTGATCTTCCTGTTGATCGCGATCGGGTTCGGGGCTGTCTCCCTCCTTGTCGGAAGACTGATTCGTCCCAATAATCCCTATCGGGACAAAGATGCACCCTATGAATGCGGCGTTCCCCCGATCAACGATGCCCGGGAACGGATTTCCATCAGGTATTATGTGATCGCCATGCTTTTTCTGGTCTTTGACGTGGAGGTCGTTTTTCTCTATCCGTGGGCTGTCGATTTCAGACGACTCGGTCTTTTCGGCCTCGTCGAAATGCTGATATTTCTCGTGATACTTATCATCGGATATGTCTATGCCTGGAAGAAGGAGGCTCTCGAATGGGAGTAATTCATCATAAAGACGGCGAGCTCTCCGTTGTCACAATGAAATTGCAGGATGCCGTAAACGACATTGTCAACTGGTCGCGAAAGTCAGCTCTCTGGCCCATGACTTTTGGTCTTGCATGTTGTGCGATAGAGATGATGGGAGCTGTTGCCTCCCGTTTCGACATCGATCGTTTCGGGGCGGGTGTCTTCCGGGCATCTCCCCGTCAGTCTGATCTCATGATCGTTGCGGGAACGTTGACCAGAAAGATGGCTCCTGTCGTGCGGAAAATCTATGACCAGATGCCCGAACCCCGTTATGTCATTGCCATGGGATCGTGCGCCACAAGTGGAAACATCTATGATAGCTACAGTGTCGTTCAGGGTGTGGATCGGCTGATCCCGGTCGATGTGTATGTGCCGGGATGTCCTCCAAGGCCTGAAGCACTGCTCGATGGCCTTATCAAGCTTCAGGAAAAGATCATGCAGGACAAACCGGTCTTCCGGAACTAGGCGAGGAGGAAAATGTCATGCATCCAGTAGCAGAGTCTCTGCGCCGAAAATTTCCAGAGACAGTCATCGGATCCCGCGAAGCCTTGGGAGATCTGACCATTTATCTGAGGGAGCTGGGAGCTACCGATGTTTTTCGAGCCCTGCATGACGATGAAGAATTCCGTTATGATTATATTGTGGATGTGACCTCAGTCGATTATCCGATGGATGCCGAAAGGTTTGAGGTCGTTTATATTTTTTATTCCATTCCTCGGCGCCACAGAATAATTGTCAAGATCCGTGTTCCGGAAAGCCATCCCGTCGTCGACTCGATTGTTTCCATCTGGCGTGGGGCTGAATTCATGGAGCGGGAGGTCTACGACATGATGGGAATCCAGTTCAGGGGCCACCCGGACCTGAGGAGGATTTTGATGCCGGATGATTATGACGAGGGGTATCCCCTTCGAAAGGATTTTCCGCTCGTCGGAAAGGGTTGGAGAGATGATTTTTCATTTGTCCCGAAATACCACGAAAATCTCCCCCCCCTTCCGGAGGGAAGAGCTTAGAATTCTGGCATCGAAGCCGGGCCAGGGATAAGGCAGGATAGAGGAAAGGGGTCAGTCTTGGAATCGTTGGAAAAGGAAGAGGTTCGGAAAAATCAGGGAGCGCAAGAGCTCGAGCGAAGGGAAATCACTCTTTCCACGCTCAGGCAAGCGGTTCTGAACGGACTTGATTCCTCTATCAAAACCGACCAGTTTCTCCTGAATATGGGCCCCCAGCACCCCAGCACCCATGGTGTGTTGAGGGTCCTGCTGGATCTTGACGGAGAAAGAATAAAGAAGGCGGTCCCTGATCTTGGATACCTTCATCGCGGGACTGAAAAGATTGCCGAATACAGGACCTACAACCAGATCATCCCCTTGACCGACCGGCTCGATTATGTCTCTGCAATGGCAAACAACTATGCCTTTGTCCGTGCGGTCGAAAAACTCCTTCAGCTCAAAGTTCCTGAGAGGGCTGAATTTATCAGGACGATCGTCGCAGAGATGCAGCGCATCATCAACCATCTCTTTTGGCTTGGAACACAGGCTCTCGATATTGGGGCCATGAGTGTCTTCTTCTATACCTTCAGGGAAAGGGAAGTCCTTCTCGACCTGTTTGAAAAAATATGTGGGGCGAGGTTGACGACCAATTATTACCGGGTTGGGGGTGTTGAAGGAGACCTGAACCAGGATGTTATTGATGCCCTTTACAAGTTTGTCGATACCTTCGAGCCGCATATTCTCGAATACAACACACTTCTGGAAAATAATCGCATCTGGCTTGCCAGGACTAAACATATTGCGGTGATTACGGGGGAAGATGCCATAAATTTCGGTTTGTCCGGCCCCACACTCCGAGGCTCCGGTGTGGATTACGACTTGCGCAAGTATGAGCCCTATGGGGCTTATGATCTTGTGAACTGGTCCGTTCCCCTTGGGCAAAATGGAGATATCTATGACAGGTACTGGATCCGGATAGAGGAAATGCGCCAAAGTTCCAGCATAATCCGGCAATGCCTGGACAAGCTTCCTGAAGGTCCTTTCATGACGGATGACCACAAGGTCTCCTTCCCTCCGAAAGGACGGGTCATGCACAACATGGAGACCCTGATCCATCATTTTCTTCTTGTGGTCGAGGGATTCAAGACTCCCCCCGGGGATACCTATTGCGGAACTGAGACCCCGAAGGGTGAGCTTGGTTTTTACATTGTCAGTGACGGTTCCGGAAAGCCCTACCGGATGAAAATCCGTGCCCCGTCATTTGTCAACATGGGGGCTTTCGATTTTATGGCACGGGGATACATGATTGCTGATATTGTGACAATTTTCGGAACTTACGATATTGTCATGGGGGAATGCGATCGCTAGGGTAAAAAATCTATCGGCTAAATCGTCTCCATATATGACTGATTCCAACGGCAGCATGAGGATTCCCGGGGTTGGGTACCAGAAACCGGGAAAACAGGTTCCAAAAACCAGGGTTCGTCCGGGGAGAAGGCAAGATGGCTAATACGGAACACGGCGCATCCATTGAGATCAATGAAGAAGAAATCGATCAAATATGTGAAGAGTTTGGAAATCGAGAAGGGGCAGTTGTCCAGATTCTCCAAACCATTCAGGAAAAGTACGGATATGTGCCGGCTGAGGTCTTGGAGCGAGTGGGTGAAGACCTTGGCATCCCGCACAGCAAGATGTTCGGGGTATTGACCTTTTATTCCCAGTTCTATCAGGAACCCCGTGGGAAATTTATTCTGAAGGTCTGCGTGGGTACGGCCTGCCATGTACGTGGAGCTGGATTGCTGGTTGACAAGATTAAGGAAAATCTGCATATCGAAGCCGGGGAAAATACCGAGGACATGATGTTCACCCTTGAACCCGTGGCCTGTCTCGGATCGTGCGCCCTGGCGCCGATGGCCATGGTGAATGGAAACACCTTTGGCAAGCTTTCTGCCGACAAGATGCTAGATTTGATTCACCAGTACAAGGAAGAGGCCTCCTCCGACAATCAGGAGGCTGTACCTGCCTCTTGATTGTCGGATTTGTGCCCCACTTTTTTACATGAAATATCCATTGACCAAAGATAAAAGGCTATGACCCTATATTAAGGTGCGGGGGGTGGGACTTTTGTAATTTCACCCATCAGCACAAGGAGAAATCGCGATGCTCACGGAAACAGTTGAGGAAATGGCGGCTGGCCTATTCCGCGACGTCACCATTCCGACGATTCATATCGGCATGGCGACTTGTGGTTTGGCCGCCGGAGCCCGTTCGATCCTGGAACTGGTCGAAAGGGAACTCGAGAAGCGGGGGATTGAAGCCCGAATCGTTCCGACGGGTTGTATCGGGATGTGCCACAATGAGCCTCTTGTCGATATAACCATGCCGGGAAAGTACAGGGTCTCCTACAGGAATGTGAAGGCCCTTATCATTCCACAAATTTTTGATGCTCATTTCGTCAAGGGCGATTTTGCGAAAAAATATGCCATCTGTCAGATTCCCATCGGCGGTCATTCTCCCTACGAAGGTCTTCCCCTCATGAACGAAACGAATTTCTTCAAGGGGCAGGTCAAGATTGTTTCAAGTCGTTGTGGCCTGATCGATCCTTCGAGTATTGAGGATTATATTGCCACCAATGGGTATAAGGCGCTCCGAAAAATGCTGACATCGATGACTCCGGAAATGGTCATCGAGGAAATGACGAAATCGGGAATGCGCGGGCGAGGGGGCGGGGGGTTTTATACCGGCCTCAAATGGAAGCTCACCCGTCAGTCGCCCGGCGATGAAAAATATGTGGTGTGCAATGCCGACGAGGGCGATCCCGGTGCCTTCATGGATCGTTCAATCCTTGAAGGTGACCCCCATAGTGTTCTTGAGGGAATGCTCGCGGCAGCCTATGCCATAGGAAATACCAAAAAAGGCTACATATATTGTCGTGCAGAGTACCCCCTTGCGATCAGAAGACTGAGAAAAGCGATCGACGATGCCAAGGAAAAAAACTTTCTCGGGGACAACATCCTCGGCACGGATTTTTCCTTTGATATTACGATCAAGGAAGGCGCCGGAGCTTATGTGTGCGGCGAAGAAACAGCCTTGTTGGCCTCTCTCATGGGAGAGCGGGGCATGCCTTGGCCGAAGCCTCCCTTCCCTGCACAGAAAGGGGTATGGGGGAAACCGACTGTCATAAACAATGTCGAAACCCTGGGCAATGTCGGCCATATCATTCTGGGAGGAGGAGACTGGTATGCCTCCTATGGTTCTGAAAAGACAAAGGGAACAAAAACCTTTGCCTTGACAGGATCTATCAAAAATTCGGGTTTGATTGAAGTGCCGGCTGGAACCCCCCTTCGCTCCATCGTATTCGATATCGGTGGAGGGATGCTGGAGAAAAAAATACCCTTCAAGGCGGCCCAGCTTGGTGGACCTTCTGGCGGGTGCATACCGGCCTCCGGATTGGACACCCCTGTTGATTTTGAAAATGTTGTCGCCGCAGGGGCGATCATGGGATCGGGGGGGATCGTCATCATGGATGAAGCCTCCTGTATCGTCGATACAGCCAAGTTTTTCCTGAAATTTACTCAGGATGAATCCTGTGGAGAATGCACCCCGTGCCGGGTGGGATCCAAAATTATGCTTGACATCCTGACCCGGATTACGGAAGGGCAGGGCCAGGAAGGTGATCTAGATGAATTGATCAGACTTTCGATGTATGTCAAGTCGAATTCCCTGTGCGGACTCGGAGCCGCCGCTCCCAACCCCGTGCTTTCAACCATCCGATATTTCAGAGAAGAATATGAGGCTCACATTCGGGATAAACACTGCCCGGGAACTGTTTGCGCCAACCTCATCAAATATGTGGTGATTGAAGAGGATTGTACGACCTGCGGATTATGCGAGCCAGTTTGTCCGACAGGGTCAGTCACATGGGATAAGGGTGAGGTGGCCCATATCAACCTGGAGACCTGTATCCGCTGCAAGGCCTGTGTGGATGCCTGTAAGTTTAGAGCGATCATTTAGGGGGCGAGGAACTTCCATGGTAAAAGTCACGATAAATGGAATAGAGGTCGAGGTCGAATCCGGAACCACCATTCTGCATGCGGCAGAAAAGGCAGGTTTTCCGATCCCGACATTCTGTTACAACCCCCGAATGGATCCTGCAGGATCCTGTCGTATATGCGCTGTCGAACTCGAGGATTCGAAACGGACGGTTATGGGGTGCATCACGGCGGTTTCAGAAGGAATGAAAGTTCTGACCGAATCAGCAAAGGTCCATGACGCGAGAAAGACCAATCTCGAGCTTCTTCTCCTGCATCATCCCCTCGATTGTCCTGTCTGCGATTGCGGAGGAGAATGTCCTCTCCAGAACATGTCATTTTCCTATGGAGCATCGGACTCCCGGTTTGAGTCTCACCGAAACGATGAACCGGAAGACATGAAGAGCGAAGTTCTTGTATTTAATTCAAACCGCTGTATTCTTTGCGGAAAATGCGTACGGATCTGTGATGAAATCCAGGATGTCCATGCCATCGGATTCATCAACCGGGGATTTGACACGATCATCGGACCTCCACTCGGAAAAAAGCTCGATTGCGAATTTTGTGGAGATTGCCTGGAGGTTTGTCCGACAGGTGCCATTACTGACCATTTCGTGCGTTACCAGTTTCGCCCCTGGCAGATGGAAAAAACGGAGACCACATGCACGGCCTGTGGTTCCGGCTGCAGAATGCTTGTCGATACAGAAAGCGAAGCGATCGTCCGCATTTCATCCAAGGAAGGTCTTGGACCCAATGAAGGCTCTATCTGCGTAGTTGGACGATTCGGTTATAACTATGTCCAGAACAAAGACCGGCTCGATACTCCCTTCTTCAAGAAGGGACAGCGCCTGGTTCCCGGTTCATGGACAGAGGTTCTGCCCAAGATTGCCGACCGTCTTAAATCGATAGCCGCGGGAGGACCCGGACGTATTGCCGGGCTCCTTTCCTCCAGAGTTCCTCTCGAAGACGCATTTATTTTCCAGAGATTCATCAGGCAGACTCTACGTTCCAACTTTATCGATTCCGGAGCAAGAAGGGGTCTGATGAACCTGGCCATTCCCATGGCCAAGGCCACGGGAACTCTCCGGCCCCTAGTCGACCATAAGGATATAGAAATGGCCGAGGTCATTGTCGTTTTGGGGGGAGATCCAGCGGCAGAAAGCAATATCACCGGGCTATCCATCAAGAAGGCTGTCAGGAAGAACAAGGCAACTCTTTACTTGGTTCATGGACATGACGTCACCATTTCCTCGCGTTCAAAAGAGGTGATCAAGATCGCCCCTGGGACAGAAGCCTCATTCCTAAACATCTTGAGAGCTGCCTTGTCAGGTGCTCGAACTCTTGAGACCACTGTCAAGGACCAGCTGGTGGAGATTGGCGCTTCGGTCGAAGGAGTGGAACGCATGATCTCCAGCCTGGACGCAGCCAAAAAGGTTGTCTTTGTGACCGGCCGAAGATTCCATCAATCCGACTCAGCTTTTGAAGCCTCTGAAGCATTGATGGGCCTGTTTGCCGAAAAGGGCTGGTTTGAAACGCAAGGTTGCGGAATCCTGCCTCTCCCCGAGTTGGGCAATGATATGGGTGTTCTCATGATGGGAGGAGCCAGCGAATGGCTCCCAGGTTTGATAGATGTGTCGAATCCGGAACAAAGAAGGGTTTGGGAAACTCATTGGGAAACCTCTCTTCAAACGACAGGGGGAGGACTGAGGGAGATAATTGCCGGGATTCAAAGTGGTCAAATTCGTGCCTTGATTTCCCTGGGAGAAAATCCCTTCGAGCATCTCCCGGA
>JAKAWK010000144.1 GCA_021827365.1 Nitrospirota bacterium | reverse complement strand
TCCTTCGTGGCAATGTTCCCGGCCATGACTGGGATGTGAGGCCAGCTTCCGCGGATCGTCCGGATCATTTCGATGACCCCGGCCGAATGGCCATGGGCCGTGTCGATCACAAGCATGTCCACCTGGGCCCGGGCCAGCAGGCGCGCCCGTTCGAGTGCGGCCTCCCCCACGCCGATTGCCGCGGCCACGACCAGGCGTCCACGGACATCCTTGGCGGAATTGGGATACTTGATCTTTTTCTCGATGTCCTTGATGGTGATCAGGCCGTCGAGTTCGTTTTTGTCATTGACGACCGGAAGCTTCTCGATGTGGTATTCCTGGAAGAGCTTTTTGGCGGCATCGAGCGTCGTTCCGACAGGGGCGGTGATGAGGTTTTTCGAGGTCATGACCTCCGACACCTTGCGGGTCAGGATCGTTTCGAAGCGAAGGTCCCGGTTGGTCACGATCCCGACAAGGGTGCGGTTTCTGACAACGGGAATGCCGGAAATCCTGAAGGTCTGCATCAGATCGAGAGCCCGTCCGACCGTTTCGTCAGGGCCGATGGTGATCGGATCGGTGATCATGCCCGATTCCGACTTCTTCACCTTGTCCACTTCGTGTGCCTGCTCTTCGGGAGAAAGGGCGCGGTGGATCACCCCGATTCCTCCTTCGCGCGCAAGGGCGATGGCCAGACGGGCTTCGGTCACCGTATCCATGGCGGCAGAGAGAATCGGAATGTTGAGCTTTATCCCGGAATAGAGCTCGATGCTGGTGTCGGTATCGGCAGGAAGGAAGTCGGAAAACTGGGGCACAAGAATGACATCGTCGAATGTCAGTCCCATGGGAAGGTCATTTTGCAGCATAGTCCCCTCGCTTTTCAAACTGTTTATCTTCCAATTTTACATCAAAACAATTCGTCGGGTCAATGAAAACGTTGCGATGGAAGACAGCCGTGGAGGAAGTCCGGAAGGGCCGGCAGGAGAACAGTTCAGAGCATCTGTCTTCTTATGAGATCGACAAATTGCTGGGCCGTCCTGCCGGAGCGGGATCCCCGTTCCCGGGAAAACCGAAGGGAGAAGGAAAGGATTTTAAGCAGGGGGGTATCGGGCTCCCCCGGAACTTCCCGTGTGGAGGCCTGCCAGTCCGACCAGAGTGCTGGCCAGTTTCCCGGGACAGAGGGGATCAGCCCGGATGAGAGCGCCTTCGACAAAACCAGTCGGAAGTATTCCTGGCAATCGGGCTCGTCGAAAAAGAGGGTCAGGCCAAATCGGTCATAAAGCGCCAGGGAATCATCTCTCGCCTCCTGGGGATGAAGGGCATCGGAGACTGTCTGCCGGGACTCGGAGACCAGGTGGCGGATGTTCGTTGTGACGACCAGAGCGACATTGTCGGGGATGGCCATGATTCCTCCGTCCAGGAGCGCCTTCATCTGGCGAAAGGAGTCATCCTCTCCCGAAAAGGCCAGATCGTCGAGAAGGACTAGATGGAGTTCAGGAAAGGTTGAAAGGAGGTCGATCAGTGCGGCGAGATAGTCGATGCCGGATTTGTCCACCTGAAAGAGCCTGAGGGGCCTGCCCTCTTTTTTCTGGCGATTCCATTCATTCCAGAGGGCGACCACCATCGAGGTCTTTCCCGTTCCCCGGTGGCCATAGAGAAGGGCGGGAAGGGGAGGGAGATTTCGGGAAAATCCTGCAAGGTTCTGGCGGAGGGATTCCATCTGGGAGTCCCTGCCGATCAGATCCTCGGGGAAGAGCCTTCGGGGATGGTGAACGGGAAAGAGAAAGGGGGGGCGTCCTGGAGGGCACGAAAGCCGGAAGGCCTCCTGAGGCCCTGTGAGGACCTGGTCCCAGGAGACACCTTCAAACATCGAAAAAGAGATCGCCGGCCCCGTTATTCTGATTGTCCGGAGCCATGTCCGACTCGAAGGTCACCTTTTTGAAAAGGAGCAGGTCGTAGAGCCGGCCGGCCTGGGTCCGGAGGTCGGGAGCCTCCAGGAGAAACTGCCGTTCGGTCGCGGTAAAGGGGAGAAATGCTGACCAGTGGTGGAGAAGGGAAATGGGGTCGCGGGCCGATTCCTGAATCCAGGCGAGTTCGGAGGTCAGATCCCACTGGGTCAGAACCTCATTGACGACGGACCGGATCCTGTCGAGGTCCGACTGCGCAAGCGGCCAGCGATTTTCGGGGCGAAGGACCGAGACAAGGGCGGTTCTCCAGGAGTCGCCTTCCAGCTCCTCTTCGATGTCGAAGGTCGAAATCCCGAGGAGGGTGATGTAATAGCGTCCATCGGGGAGACGGTTGCTCTGGACGATTTTTCCCAGGGTTCCGCGCCGTTCGACGGGGGGGGACTGTTCGTACTGGTCCTCCCAGCCTTCCTGCAACAGCGTCATCCCGACAAGATGTTCCCCCTCGAGGGCCGCCTCGATCATCTTCCGGTAGCGGGGCTCGAAGATGTGGAGCGGGCGAAGGGTCTTGGGAAAGAGGACCACATTGGGAAGCGGAAACAGCGGAATTTCGATCGGCATGGTGGCGGGGCCCCCGATATTGGAAACGTGCGGTTTTGGCCGAGTGCGGACTCGTGTGCATTTTATCACGAATTTCCGCCTCCGGAAAGGAATCCGTGTCTTCCCCTCAGTCTTCTTCGTAAAGGGTGTATCCGGCGGCGTCCTTCCTGATCACACCCCTGGCATCGGGATAGGCGGCCCCGAAGAGGGCCAGCCTCCCGAACCATACTGTCGTATCGGACGAATAGGGGAAGATCTTGAGGGATCCCGGGACCCTTCGCTCAAGCGCCCCCAGGGCCTCGTTGTAGGTCTTGAAGGTCCCGAGATTGAGGAGATGGGTGCTCGTGACGAGCTTTTGCTGGAATTGGCGTGATTTGAGCTCGTGGGAGCCGTACATTCCGGCGGCTGTCAGGAGAAGGACGGCGAGGAGCACCATCGCCACGAACTGCTTCGTGAAGCTCTGGAAGGCTGCCGACCAGCTGGAATTGTCACTTTTTGAAAAAAGGGCCACCGTAGATTTTCCTTGGTCAGGGTTTTGATGCCAGTCGACCCCCATCGGAGAGGAATCCCTGTTTGGTCTATCGTTTCGAATTTGGAGTCTGGAGTCAAGCCTCGGCTTCTGGTATGTTTTGGGTGTCGTGTCATTCGAAGCCGTAGTGAAGGCTTTGTCTCCCGGGGAGGGGATCTTGGAAGCGAAAAATCCGGAGAAAAGGCCAGAGGCAGGCTCCTGGACCATCGTCGAGGCAGGTCTCGAGGATCTGTCAGTCATGGCGGATTTCTGGTCCCGTCTGATGGAGGAGGAGTCTCCTCCTTTTTTTTTCGTGGGCCCCAATGGCCGCCGGAGGGCAGAGACGGCCTTCGGACGCATGGTGGCCCAGCCGGACTTCTACCGGGGATACCTCTCCCTGTGCGGTCCCGACCTTCATCCTTCGGGGTTCATCCTGGGGTCGGTCTATGACCGTCTTTACGGGGAACCCCGACGGGCGGGAAACATCCTGCACTGGTATGTCGTGCCGGAAGAAC
>JAKAWK010000143.1 GCA_021827365.1 Nitrospirota bacterium | reverse complement strand
TCCGTCCGCCCCTCTCCTGTCCTGTGGGGACCTCTTGCCCTCACGAAGGAGGGACCCTCCCCTTCTCCCGCTCCGCCGCCTTCAACCCGGACCAGGATCATCTCTCCTCCGGCACCCCCCCGGTCCGTGGATGGCCCGGAGGAGCGTCCCCTGCCGGCGGCACTTCTTTCGCTTTCGGGCGAGCCCTGGAAGGCTTCCAGTTCCTCTCAGTCAGGAAAATCTCAGGCAATGTCTGCGGGTGGGATGAAGGATCTTCCAAAGGGAGAGAAGAATTTCCCCCAGAAAGAGAGTCGCCCGTCTCCGGAAGCTTTCACGGCGGGACGCCCACTTTTTCCGGAAACGGCCCCCCTTTTCGGAGAGACCCGCAAGCCCCCGGAGGAGATTCACTCTGCTACCGGAACCGGCGGATTTGCCTCCCAGGAAAAGGCGGCACCATTGACAGGAACACCCTCCCACGGGTCCGGGGCGAATGCAGATTCCGCTTTTCAGTCGATGTCTTCCGGGGCGGCCGAGGGGGCAGGGGCCGGAGGGTCGGTCACCGGAGGTATGGGAAACTCCTCTGCCTCCCTTCCCGACGGCTTGTCCTCCCGCGTCGGGGCGATGGCCCGGGAAGGAGGAGGGCAGGTGGCTCTCGAAGTGAAGCCCCCCCACCTGGGCCCTGTCGGAGTCCGTGTCCATGTCGATCCCCATTCCCGGCTCGTGAGAGTCGAGCTTTCTTCCCATGATCCACAGATCAGGAGTCTCCTGTCAGAAAAGGAGGGCAGCATCAAGGAATCGCTCTCACAAAGCGGATACGTTCTCGATCGCTTCCAGGTTGTCTCCCAGAGTCCACCCGGTCCTGATCCCGCCTCATTGCAGGCATTGGCCGGAGCCGGCCCCGGCGGTACAGGGGCTGGTTCCGAGGGAGGATCCTCTTCGGGAGATCAGGGATCCCTGATGGCCGGAGGCGGCTCCGGAGGGCAGGATCCGGGTGGCCAGGGGCGCCCGGAACCAGGGGCTGCCGGCCGTGAGGGCAACCGGGAAGGCTATTCTGGCGCCTCCGGAGGCGAAACCCCCGATCCGGACCGGGTGACTGGGGGAATCCTTCCCGGAGAAGCTGAAGGGGAAGGGGCAAGAAACGCAGGATATCACAGAATCGCCTGATCCACTTTCTAAGGAGAAACCCATGATCGTCAAGACCCCGCAAAATGATATCCGGACAATCCGCAAAGAGTCAGAGAAACGACTCACGCCGGCCAAGCTTCCGCCTCCCCTGAAAAAGAAACTGGGGATGGAGGATTACATGAACATCATGATCCGGCAGCTCCAGTACCAGGACCCCTTCCATCCGATGGACAACCGGAAGTTCGCCTCCCAGCTGGCCCAGTTTTCCCAGCTGGACCAGTTGGTCCACCTGAACAAGAAGATGGAGGGAATGGCCAGCCAGGGGAAGGAATCCGATTCCCTTCAGATGGTCGGATTCCTCGGACGGGAGGTCTTCCTGAAGGGAAACCGCTTCCTCAAGAGCCCCGGGGAATCCGCGAACCTCGTTTTCCGGCTTGACCGCCCTTCCGGGAAATCCACCGTCTATATCTACGGAGCCAAGCACCAGCTGGTTCGGACGCTCAAGGTGGGGGCCATGGAGGCAGGAAATCAGCATGTGGCCTGGGACGGGCTGAGCAACCGGGGAACGATGGCTCCGGCAGGAGGGTACGAATTCGAGGTCGTGGCCAAAGATGCCAGGAATCGTCCCGTCCCGGCCTCCCCCCTCCGGACGGGAATCGTCACGGGAGTTGTCTTTTCCGGAACCCGGCCGCGCCTCGAGGTCAACGGGGAGAAGGTCGACCTGTCGGACATCACCCATGTGGGCATCGTCCGGGGCCCTTCCGCCCCTCACCGTCCTCTGGAAGTCTCTACCCCTCCTGTTAGGTCTCATGTCCCCGGGGGTCCCACACCGGCTCCCTATGCGAAAACGGCGGGAAAGTCGAAGCCCTCGATCCACCATACCCTCTAACCCTGTCACCTGATGCCTTCGGAGGGTCCGGAGGGCAGGGCAAAAGGCAGGCAACAACCAACATTTTGTCCAGGAGGAAATGCCATGGGTATTCTTTCGTCGATGTATGTGGCCAACAGCGGGCTCTCCGCCATGGGAACCGACATGTCGGTGATCGGAAACAACATCAGCAACATGAATACAGTGGGATTCAAGTCGGGGAGAGCCGTTTTTGCCAATATCTACGGACAGACCCTGGCCGGAAAATCCAATGCGGTCGGTCCGTCCCAGCCGGGATCCGGAGTCTATGTGGAATCGATCGAGCCGCTCTTTACCCAGGGGTCGGTCCAGTCCACAAGCAACGCCCTCGACCTCGCGATCCAGGGGAACGGGTTCTTTTCCTTCCGGGATAACAACGGAGCGGTCCTCTATGGCCGGAATGGAGCCCTCTCTCTCGACAGGAACGGCAAGATCGTTGACCAGGGAGGACATATCCTCCAGGGGTATTCCGCCGACGCCGCCGGGAGAATCCAGCCCAAGGTGGGGGATCTGGGAGTTCCCCAGTCGACCATTCCTCCCAAGGCCTCACAGAACGTCTATTCCCGGATCAACCTCGATGCCAACATGACGGAAAAGCTGAAGGCCGGAAAGACCTTCTCGAAGTCGAGCAACATCTTCGACTCCCTCGGAATCGAGCATCTTCTGACCTACAAGTTCCATCCCACCAATACAGTCGGACAGTGGGCGGTGGAGGCGACCCTCGATGGAGCGAAGCTGACCAAGGGAGGGGGAAGCCTCACCTATACCTCCTCTGCCGGAGGAAAAGCCACGACCATCAGCGGGATGGTGGCCATGGTCAATTTTGACGGAAACGGCAACGTGGCCAATGTCAACTACGGGGGATCCCCCACCAAGGTCGATGCCTCAGGGGTCCAAAGCGTGGACTACACCATGGCGCTCGACGACAAGGCCTCCACCCCGGTCACCCTGTCCCTCTTCATCCCCAAGCCCGGGCAGAAGGTGCCGGAAAACACCAAGGACGGGATCACCCGCCAGGTTCTTGACCTGACCCAGTATGCCGAGCCCTCCACGACGATCGAGGAGACCCAGGACGGTTACAAGGCGGGCGACCTGTCGAACATCGCGATCGACCGGGAGGGGCGGATTGTGGGTTCCTTTTCAAACGGGACGGAGCACAACCTGGGGGCGATCGCCGTTTCGACCTTCAATAATCCCAACGGGCTTGTCAGCATCGGGGCCAATCTCTATCAGGAAAGCATCGGGTCCGGAATCGCCAATATCGGCCGTGCCAACCAGGGGGGCCGGGGCCAGGTCCTTGCGAATTCGCTTGAACAATCCAATGTGGATCTCGGACGTCAAATGATTGACATGATTTCGGCGGAAAGAGGATACCAGGCCAACGCCTCGGTCATATCCGCCGATAACCAGCTCATGAACACTCTGTTGACGCGTATCGGATAAATTCGAAACAGCAATATCCTGCCCTGTTTTAAGGGTCTTCCGGAGGCGGCTTCGGAAGAC
>JAKAWK010000142.1 GCA_021827365.1 Nitrospirota bacterium | reverse complement strand
TTCTTACCCAACGTGTAGTCTTTTACCCTTGAGAAGTGCGGAGACGTATCCGGCATCCCGAAGGCAGGGAAGATATATGCGAAGACAAGGGCGTCTTCATGACCGGTCATGGAGACGCCCTTTTTTTGTGTTCAGGGCTGCGGCATTGGGTCTCCAGGCCGCCTTTATCCACATCCACAATTCTTAGGAGAGCAGAAGAATGACCCCGAAAGAAGTTCTGGACTATGCAAAGAAAAACAATGTGCAGATCGTCGACATCAAGTTTGCCGACCTGCTCGGGACATGGCAGCACTACTCGATGACGGCCCACCAGCTGACGGAGGAGCTTTTCGAGGAGGGGATCGGATTTGACGGCTCCAGCATCCGGGGATTCCAGACCATCAACGAATCCGACATGCTTCTCCTGCCCGACTCCAAGTCGGCCTTTCTCGATCCTTTTACCCAGGTGCCGACCCTGTCCCTGATCGCCAACGTCAAGGATCCTATCACCGGAGAATCCTATGCCAAGGACCCCCGCCATATCGCCCAGAGGGCCGAAAATTATCTGAAGAAGCTGGCGGACATCTCCTACTGGGGGCCGGAATGCGAGTTTTTCGTATTCGACGACGTCCGTTACGGATCCGGATCAAATTTTTCCCACCACTCCGTTGATTCGATCGAGGGGACCTGGAACACAGGGCGGGAAGAGGATCCAAATCTGGGGTACAAGGTGCGTCACAAGGAGGGATATTTCCCCGTTCCTCCGACCGACTCCCTCCAGGATCTAAGAAGCGAAATGGTCCTGACGATGGAGCAGGTCGGCATCCGCTGCGACGCCCACCATCACGAGGTTGCCACCGCAGGCCAGTGCGAAATTGCCATGCGTTTCGACACCCTCACCAAGATGGCCGACAATGTCATGAAATACAAGTATGTGGTCAAGAACACCGCCTTCAAATATGGCAAGACGGCCACTTTCATGCCCAAGCCCCTTTTCCAGGACAACGGCTCGGGAATGCATGTCCACCAGAGCCTCTGGAAGGCCGGCAAGAACCTCTTTTACCAGAAGGGCGGGTACGGGGACATTTCCGAACTCTGCCGCCACTACATTGGGGGGCTGATCCATCACGCGCCGGCGCTTCTGGCCTTTATCGCCCCCACAACCAATTCCTACCGCCGGCTGGTCCCGGGATACGAGGCTCCCATCAATCTCATGTATTCCAAGCGGAACCGTTCGGCCTGCGTCCGGATCCCGATGTACTCCAAGAGCGAGAAGGCCAAACGTATCGAGTTCCGGACTCCCGATCCCAGCAGCAATCCCTACCTCGTCTTCTCGGCTCTTCTAATGGCCGGGCTCGACGGAATCGAGCGAAAGCTCGAGCCACCGGCCCCGCTCGACAAGGATCTTTATGAACTGTCCGACCGGGAAAAGAAGAAAATCAAGCAGATGCCCGGATCGCTCGACGGAGCCCTGGCCGCTCTCGAAAAGGACCATGAGTTTCTTCTGAAGGGTGGCGTTTTCACCCCTGAACTCATTGAAACCTGGATCAGCATCAAGACAAAGAGGGAGGTCGATGCCGTTCGTCTCCGGCCCCACCCGCATGAGTTTTTCCTTTATTTCGATGTATAGGAACATAGGAACTATCGGCAAGGGGGCCGCCGGTTTCTGATTGCCGGCCCTGACTGTCACGGAGGGCCTGGACACGAGAATCTGTTCAGGCCCTTTTTTTTTAGGTGGAGACGATGAACCACGAACAGAAGATCATACGGGAGCTGACAGCCTTCTTCGAAATCAGCCGGGAGCTTGCGAGCTCTCCGGATCTTGATTCCGCCCTCGAGCATATTCTGGGGATCATGGACACCCAGCTCAACCTTCATCGCGGGGCGATCCTGCTTCTGAAAGGGGATTCGAACGAACTCATGACCGAGCTCGCCTACGGGATGTCCGAAGAGGAGAAGAAAAAGGGGCGTTTCAAGATCGGGGAGGGAATTACAGGAACCGTCCTTTCCACGGGTCTGCCCATCATCGTTCCGGATATCGGGGCTGAGCCCCGGTTTCTGAACAGGACGGGGGCCAGAAAGGGAGTGGGACGAAAGAAAATGGCCTTCATTGCCGTTCCGCTCATCTTTCAGGGAAGGAAGCTCGGAGTTCTATCGGCCGACTGTGACTTGTCGGAAGGGGATCGGGATCTGGAGGAGGACAAGCGGGTCCTGTCGATCATCGGCTCCACAATCGTCCAGGCGGTCCTTCTCCGGCAGAAGTTTTCGGAAGAGAATCAGCGGCTGATCGACGAGACCCACCGGCTCGAGCATGCCCTGAAAGACCGCTATGCCATCGATGGCTGGATCGGACGCTCAAAGGTGATGAACCAGATCGCCGAATCGGTCTATCAGGTTGCGGCGAGCCGCGCGACGGTCCTGATCCAGGGAGAGAGCGGAACCGGCAAGGAAGTGATCGCCAAGGCTATTCACTTCCTGAGTCCCCGGGCCAAAATGCCCTTTGTCCAGATCAATTGTGCCGCCATCCCGGAGACCCTCCTTGAAAGCCAGCTGTTTGGCCATGAAAAAGGGGCCTTCACCGGCGCTCACATTGCCAGACCTGGAAAGTTCGAGGCGGCGGATGCCGGGACAATTTTCCTAGACGAAATAGGAGAGATCACCCCCGCAGTCCAGGTCAAGCTTCTGCGCGTGCTTCAGGAGCGGACGGTTGAGCGTATCGGTGGAAACCGGGTTATCCCCGTGGATGTCCGCATCATCGCAGCGACCAATCGGAACCTCGAGGAGATGATCCGCCGGAACCTTTTCCGGGAAGACCTTTACTATCGTCTGAACGTGGTTCCCCTTTTCCTGCCCCCTCTCCGCCAGCGTAAAGAGGATGTCCCGCTTCTTGTAGAGCATTTTCTGGAGCGGTTCAACCGGGACAACGACAGGAGTGTGAGCGTCGATCCCGGAGCGATGGACATGCTGGTGAACTACGATTGGCCGGGGAATGTGCGAGAGCTTGAAAACATGATGGAGCGACTGGTCGTGATGGCCCAGGGACCGTCCATCACACGCGAAGACCTTGGCCGGGCCATGACCCTTTACCCGAGAACCCCACCCCAGGAACTGGAAGGTTCGCCAGGTTTGGGACCCGGAAGACCCATCGATGTTCAGGGAGGTTCCGGAATGGAGCCGGTTGGCAACGCAAAGGAAGGACTCCTCGGTGCCGTCTCGAGTCTCGAGAAGGAGCAGATCGAGGCCGTCCTCAAACGGTACGGGTTCGTCAAGACTCGGGCCGCCCGGGCTCTCGGAATCACCCCCCGCCAGCTCCGGTACCGGATGCTGAAATACGGGATAGAGGACGAGCTTCCGTAGTGTCCTATGTCAGCCTGATTCCGAGCTCCTTGAGCTGGGCAGGTTCCACGGGGGCCGGGGCCTGAGTCAGAAGGCAGCTCCCTTTCTGTGTTTTGGGGAAGGCCATGACGTCGCGGATCGATTCGCGCCCCAGGAGAAGCATGGCCAGCCTGTCGAGCCCGATGGCCATCCCGCCATGGGGAGGAGCTCCATAGGAGAGAGCCTCCAGGAGAAATCCGAACCGGCGGGTGGCCTCTTCCTCAGTCATTCCGATCAGGTCG
>JAKAWK010000141.1 GCA_021827365.1 Nitrospirota bacterium | reverse complement strand
CTCGTCTGCGACAGGGAAAATGCCCCGGTTCTTGAAAAGGCCCGGGAGGCGGGAATCCCTGCACTCCAGATCCTGCCGAAGGCGTTTTCCTCGAAGGACGAGTATGAAAGGAGGATCCTTTCCCATCTTCGGGAAAAGAAGGTGGAAGCCATTGCTCTAGCCGGGTACATGCGCCTTGTCGGGCCCTCCCTGATCGAGGCCTATCCCGACAGGATCGTCAACATCCATCCCTCTCTCCTTCCGGCATTTCCCGGGCTTCACGCCCAGAAACAGGCCATCGATTACGGGGTGCGGGTGACCGGGGTCACCGTCCACTTCGTGGATCTTCAGATGGACCATGGTCCGGTCATTCTCCAGAAATGTCTTTCCGTCTCGCCCGAGGACACCGAAGAGAGTCTCGTCGAGCGTCTCCTGCCACTCGAGCACGAGACTTACATAGAAGCCCTGGATGGGCTGTCGAGAGGTCTGCTGAAGATTTCCGGAAGACGTGTTGTTTGGCGGCCGGATTGATGTCGGACCCCTGTTATGATAGTCTCTACCGACATCCTTGAGGGGGGTTAGCTCAGTTGGGAGAGCGTCAGGATCGCACCCTGAAGGTCAGGGGTTCAAATCCCCTACCCTCCACCACATCAAGGTATTTTTAAAGCGTTTTCTCCCGCAAGGCTTTGTTCCTGATATCCGTTTGAATCCAATCCATACGAAATTTTCCACAAAGAAACCTTTTGTCCGCCCGGATCAGATGGGCTCCTGACAGAGAGCGGTATCCAATTGTCATGGAAGGCTTTTGTTGCCCATGATCTCCTACGCCGTCCGGGGAACTCCATTCCGACCATGACGAAACGGCTTAACAGGTCTTACAGAGCGTGTTCCAGATGACATCCTCGGTCCTCTCCTTGTTTATTTGTCAATTTTTTCCGCTTGGACGACCTGACGGAGCGCGAT
This sequence comes from Nitrospirota bacterium, assembly GCA_021827365.1. Taxonomy (GTDB): domain Bacteria; phylum Nitrospirota; class Leptospirillia; order Leptospirillales; family Leptospirillaceae; genus UBA4572. The sequence continues at coordinate 2,658 of JAKAWK010000141.1, read as the reverse complement.
CCAGATGTCATCCATGACAGTGTTGATCGTCCTGCCGCTCCCGTCGCCTTTCTTGCAAAGCCAGCCCGAGCTTGCGGACTTCATTGGCGCTGATCTCATTGATCTTCTGGCGACTGTTGTCTGTTTGGTAGAATGATAATCAGCTGAGACCCTTGGTCGGAGATTCCCAAAGAGGCTTCTTCATACAGCCCCTAAAGATGAATCTCCCTCTCACTGTGTTGAAGCTTGGGAAAGGGAAGGGTACCCCTTTATGGCTCAAGAAAAGAAGCGCTCCTTCGGCATTGTTCCGATCGCCTTTGATAGCGATGGCTCTCCTCTCTTTTTGATCCTTCGCGCCTATCGGAACTGGGATTTCCCGAAGGGAGTCCCCGAATCAGGCGAAACCCCGCTTGAAACCGCCACGCGCGAATTCTTCGAAGAAACAGGAATCCGGGAGTTTTCTCTGGCCTGGGGAGAGATGTGCAAGGAGACCAAGCCCTATTTCAAAGGGAAGGTGGCCCTCTATTATCCGGTTCAAACCGAAAAGCGGATGATCTCCCTTCCTGTCAGTCAGGAACTCGGGCGTCCGGAGCACAGCGAATACCGGTGGGTTCGATATGATGAAGGGCGGAGGCTCCTTCCATCCCGACTGATTCCGGTTCTCGAGTGGGCGATGAGGCTGGCGACCGAGAAGGACGAGGGGGAAGGGCCTTCATGAGGGAATGGCATCCAGTCCACCCTGATACACCGGTCTCAGAGAAGCGGCTTTAGCCGTTTGGTGATAGGGACGACGATGACTGAAGGTCCGGGATGGTCAAAGGCCGATTGATACGCCTTCCTGAGGTCTTCGAGGGAGTCAACCAGGACGCTTCTCGCCCCGTACCCCTTTCCCAGGGCCACGATGTCGATCCCAGGCAGATCGAGTCCTGGAAGGTTCGGCGTCTTTTCCAGAATGGCGAATTGCTTGAGAATTCCGTATTCGTGATTCTGAAAGACCACGTAGATAATATGGACCTTTTGCCTGACAGCACTGTAGAGTCCCTGAACTGAGTACTGGAAGGATCCGTCTCCCATGAACGCCACAACCGGCCGGTTTCTTCCCGATATCCGTTCGCCCAGGGCAAGGCCCACGGAGGCAGGGAGCCCCCAGCCCAGACATCCCGAGGCCGAGGTATAAAAGGTGTCGGGGGTGTTCATCCGAAATACGTCCTGCCGGAGAGGAACGATGGACGGACACTCATCGACAAGAATGATCTCCCGGTCGGTGACGTCCTTCAGGACTTCAAGCACTGCGTGGGGGCGAAGCGGATGGGAGGAGGGATCTTCATGTTCCACTGGTTTCCTTCTGGGTGATGGACTACCCGGGCGCGTTTGGAGATGGTCCTGAATTGCGCTGAAAAAGAGCTTGGCGTCACTCAGAAGGCTGTCGCCTGCGACGGACTTTGAAGCGATGTTCGGATCGTCGGTGACATGGAGGAGGGAAGCCCCTTCGGGAAGGTATCGGCCGGGAATCCAGGGATAGTAGCGAAACACCGGTCCTCCGATAACCAAAATGAGATCGTGGCCCTCGAGCTTTTTCGAAAGGGAACCGATTCCTGAGGGAAGGGCCCCCTGAAAGAGAGGATGATCTTCTGGAAAGGCGTTCCTCTCCGAAAAGGGACCCGTCCAGACAGGCGCCCCGAGACGTTCGGCAAAACGGATAGACTCTTCCCAGGCTCTGCTCCTGGCCACCTCTCCTCCAAAGACGATGACAGGGTTGCGACTTTTGTTGATGAGGTCCGAAAACGCGAGGAGACGGACGGGATCGGGAGCCTGGCGGGTCGACACGGTCCGAAAGAGATCGATCTCGGGAATCGACTTCTGCCAATCGTCGAGCGGGAGCGAGAGGAAGACCGGGCCCTGGGGAGGCTGCATGGCGGTAGCGTAGGCCCGCATGAAGGCCCCCGGCACGTCTTCAGGACGGGCGGGCTCATAAGCCCATTTGACGTAGGGCCGAGGGAGGGTTGTTGCATCGATATTGGTCAGGAACGGTTCGGAAAGGAGCATCTCCCTTGTTTGCTGGCCGGCGGTGATGAGAAGCGGGGTCTTGTTCTGAAAGGCCGTCATCAGGGCACCCATGGCATTTCCGAGACCGGCTGAAGTATGGACATTCACGACCACGGGGCGCCTGAGGCTTTGGGCGAGCCCGTCGGCAATGGCCACAACACTCGCCTCCTGCAAGCCCAGGACATAGTCAAAGTCCTCCGGAAAATCCTGCAGGAAGGTCTCTTCGGTCGATCCCGGATTGCCGACGATCACGGTCACATCGAGTCTGCGAAGCAAATCGAAGGTGATTTCCTTGACTGTCCTCAAGGGCTTCTCCTTTCTTTTGGTGGAATTCGACAGATCTTTTTCCTCATGAACCTTTCTTGAGTGTGATTGTAGGCCCCTAGATGTCAAGATACAAAACGGCCGTCAAAAGAATCTATTGTCATGTCATTTCAATACTTTAAAGCAGTATCAATCATTTATGGGGGAATTTGAGATGAGGTGAAGATGAGATGACTCTCGTTTTGACATCCTCCCCTTCCTCTCGCTTCGCTCGCCGCGAAAGCGGAAAGGGAGGGGATTCCTTCCTGCCATCTCCCCGGCTCTTCACGGGGATGGATCGGGAGCCTGAATGGTCAGGCCACCGACTCG
>JAKAWK010000140.1 GCA_021827365.1 Nitrospirota bacterium | reverse complement strand
TTCGAGGCGATGCTCGTGGAGCGGCATCTCCCCGCCAAGGAGCTCGCCGCCCTGAACGCCCGGATCGGGGAGGTGGAGGGGAAGGAGGGGATGCAGTTTGTGACGGCCTTGAAGGAGCTCCAGGCGGTCCTTTCCGGCCCCCAGATCATGACGCTCAAGCATCTTAACGAAGCCGGCCTGCCGACCCCCGACATTTCGATCACCTCCGCCTTCATGTTCGCCGACCGGATGCTCTCGATCCGGTGGCAGGAGGCCATGAAACCCCCGACCTCCCGCAACGTCCGGGAGTCCCTCTCTCTTCGGTACCAGAAGGCCCGGAAATGGCTCTACAGCCTGGCGGCCGAGAAGACCATCTCCGACCGCCGGGTGGCGGATCTTCTGGCCAGTCCCTTCGTGGACATGGAGGCCTTCGGAGAGCTCGAGAAGACCGCCGGCCCCCTCGAAGGAAAGTTCTGGGGGACCTTCCTGCGGGTCGCGACCCTCCTCTCCCCTCCCGCCCGGTGATCCCGGGGCCGGATGGATAACGCCCGACCGGGACAGTTTCTCCTCACGAAGAAAAAAAGGGGAACCCTGGCCGCCTGGACCCTGGTGCTCTTCTGGGGACTCCATTACGTCGTCCTCTACCGCCCCCTCCGCCTGATCGACCCGGAACACTATCTTTTTCTGAGGTTTGGGTGGGCCGGCGCCATCGTCCTTGTCCTGGCCCTCTTCCTTCCCTTTCTCCGGGGAATTTCCCCGGGAAACTGGCTCCGGCTGGCAAGCCTCGCCCTGATCGGGGTCATCGGCTACCAGTGGGTCTTCCTCCGGGCCGCCTCCATCTTAGATCCCGTTCCCCTCGTCCTGATCCTCTCCCTGGGGCCGGTGCTGGTGGCCCTCTACAGCCACATCCGGGGCCACGAATCCTTCTCGGCCTTCCAGTGGGGAATGATGGTCCTGATCGGAGCGGGAATCACCCTGGTCGTCCGGGGGGAGCCCGCCCACCAGGGCTCCCATGACCAGGAGGGGCTGGGGCTTCTGATGGCCTTTCTCTCCCTGCTCTTCTTCACCCTCTCCACCCTGATCACCCGATCCCTTCTCACCCGGATGCGCATGGTTCAGGTGACCCTGGCCCCGATCCTTCTGGGAGGGGCCTTTCTCGTTCCCTTTCATCCCTCCTGGATCCTCCCGCCCGGGGGGGCCCATGCCGAGCTCATCGTGCTCTCCCTTGTCTACTCCATCGCCGTGGCCCTCTTTCTCTGCTATTTCCTCTGGAATCTCGCGATCTCCGACATCGGTCCCTCCCGGGCGGGGCTCTGGTCCAACGGCCAGCCCATCGTGACGGCCCTGGGGTCGGCCCTTTTCCTCCACCGCCCCCTGGGTCTGGGGCAGATCCTGGGGGGGCTGATCGCCGTGGCGGGTTTCTGGGGATTTTTCGGAATCGAGCTTAGAAAGATCGTGCCGGACGATGAGCCCAAGATCTGAGGGCCATTCCAGACGCGCTTTCCTCCTTTTCGCGGCGTGATCCAACGGATCACGGCCTCTCCTCCTCACCTCCCGAAAAAGACATTGCCCGGCACAAAGACTTGAATCATTCCCCCAGGATGAAGCCGTTTCGACTCTTTGATGAAAGGGAAGGTCAGCAGGGCGGGGCCAGGATCTTCCTGACGGGAAAAGCCTGGTGTCCATAACTTCTGTTTTGGGAGTCCGGTCATGAAAAGCTTCAAGATCGTGATCTCCGGCAGACCGCCAGGTGACGAAAATCACATCATGAATTGTCTTTTAGGGTATATACTTTCGCTATTATTTCACGGTGATCTTGGGAAATATATCATGAAATTTGATGAAAAATGAAAAAAGGTTGCCAGGGAGATGATCATAGCGGAGGTCGAAAATGGAAAAGAATGCCTTGACTCGTAAAGCCATTTGGGCTCCTTTGGCCGATGACCGATTGACCGCTGCCAGGGAAGAGGCCCGGACAGAGATGGGTTCGAAGGAGCCGGCAGACAGGAGGAGGGAAGAGGAAGGTTCCGGAAAAGAGAAAACGGAAGGATCTTTGAAAATATTTTCGGATGTCCTGAGCTCCCTTCGAGAGGCCGTGATCATTACGGATGCCCGAGGCCGGCTTGAGCACATGAATCGGAAGGCGCAAAACCTGACAGGCTGGTCCCTTCGGGAAGCGGCCAACCGGCCGCTTCCCGAGGTGTTCCGTATCAAGGACAACCTTGTCGCCGCTTGGGAGGAGATCCCGGCGGGACGGACGTCCAGCGCGGTCCTCTGCCATCGTGCGGGAGGCGAATACACGATCGAATATTCGGCGGCCTGGATCCCGAACGGCGACGGACAGACAAGAGGCTGCGTGATCGTCTTCCATGACGTCACGGAAAAAGGGAATCTTCTCCGCGATATGACCCACCGAGCCCACTTTGATGCCTTGACGGATCTGCCCAACCGTTATCTTTTAAAAGACCGCTTTTCCCAGGCGATCGCCCGCGCCCGCAGACAGGGTCAAATCCTGGTCCTCTACTTTTTGGATCTCGACCACTTCAAGAAGATCAACGATTCCCTGGGACATCCGGCCGGAGACAGGATCCTCAAGGAGACCGCCCACCGCCTCCGTTCCGCCGTGAGGGAGACCGACACGGTCGCCCGTCTGGGCGGGGACGAATTCGCCATTCTGGCTGGAGACATGAAAAGCCTGGACGATGCCATCTATTTTGCCGGGAAGGTGAGGACTGCCCTTGTTCCGCCCATGAAAATTTCCAGGGAGCACCCGGTGACGTTCAGTATCGGGGCCGCCATCTACCCCATCGACGGGAACAGCCTGACCCGCCTTTTGAGAAACGCCGATCTCGCCATGTATCAGGCCAAGAAAAGCGGCCGGAACCGCATCAAGTTCTACTCCGAATCCCTGGTGTCGCAAGGCGAACGGAAGGTCTGGAATTTTGATCCTTCCCTAGGGGTCGCTCAACCCTGAAGCCATCAAAAATAAACAACACCTGATTTCTCTGTTTCGAATGAAAAATTGAAAACCATGTGTTTTTGCGGGACGTGCCCAGAGTCTGATACCAAGGAGCCCCCTATGGTTTCGCTGTTTCTCTCGTCTTTTATCCTTTCTGCCAGACAGCCCTTGAGGTTCCCCTGATGGACAGGCGAAAGACAGTCCGGCTTTCCGCCTCCGATCCCCTTTTGACCGGGAAGCTTTCCCTCTTTCTGTCGCAGTGGAATCGCCTGGCCATGGCAAAGACCGTTGGGGAATTGCGGGGTGTCTGGAGGGAGATTCTCCTGTGTGCGGAGCTGATCGGCCCTCAAGGCTTGAACGAACTTTGGGAATTCTACTGTGAACGACTGGGAGCCATCGAAGCCGAAGGGAGAGAATCTCAGGGGAATGAGGCGAGAGAGTTGCCTCGGAAAACGAAGAAGTCGGGAAGGGAAAGATCCCCGCTCTCCCAGCCCCGTTCTTGTCGGAACCACTCATGAAGCCCTCCCGGAAAACGGAGGCCTCGAAGCGACGGGAACAAGTCAAGGGGCCCACGGAAAGCCTCGGGCGCATTCCCGGGGACCATCATGGGAGAAACGGGACGCCCCTTTTTCCGGCCCTTTCTGAAAACAGAAAGTTCGGATGATT
>JAKAWK010000039.1 GCA_021827365.1 Nitrospirota bacterium | reverse complement strand
CCAAACCATTCCTGCAGACAGAACCCGACAACAGATCCGCTTCCTACAGCCGAGAAGGCCGCACCGAGCCAATAGGCCACGATTCCCTTTTGATTGCTTTGAGCCACGACAACCCCCTTATAAATGAAGATAAGGAATAAGTGCCTTGATCCGCATTCAAGCACGCGGACCCTTATTTTTGAGGGCATTACAGCTCGAAGGATACGCCTCGAATAAAATCTTGTCAAGCTTAAATGTGACAGGGGGAAGTCCGGCCCTCAGCATATCCATCGGATTCCAGCCTTCGACATGGTTACTTGGGTGACGGCTCCCCGGCTTAAACGCCGGGGCATCCGGGGGGGCTTACTCCATGCCTCAGCGTAAGTCGTAAAGGTTTGGAACGCCTTGTGGTTCCGCCCCTTCTCCATATGACACGGCGGAAAAAAAGCCCCGAACTCTCGGGGCCGCTCCTACCAGTGACCACTGGAAGAAGAAAAAGCACCTCTGAAACTTATGGGCTAGCTCATCATCCCTAACTCCAAGCACCTTCACCTGAGATTGAGGAGTAGGATAGCCGAGTCGAAAACAAAGAGGGAGATGAATTGAAAGCCCGGGATATCACACGCCATCCGTAAAGAATGGGATTATATCGGATCCGGAAAGATTAATGTTCGGGAATCAGTCGGCTTTTCTGATTGTGGGTCGAAAGATAAGATATGTGAATGTTTAAAGCGGGTTTTAATTTGGATTTTTTTCGAAAAAATTCAAGACCACGCCCATACCCCGGGATAAACCCGGGAGTTTTACGAATCTTTCTGATAGGATGGGGTTCATGGCTTCCTGGCTTCCACTTTCCTTGTTCAAACAGAGCTCCTTCGAAGGAGGACATCTTCCGGCAAAGCGCAAGTTCCGCGACTTCATCCTGGGAATGAATGACGGGATGGTGACCCTGGTCAGCTTCCTAGGTGGCCTGACGGGTTCCTCGCTCCCCAGGCTTTCCATTCTCTACGCTGCACTCATGACTGCCATTGCCGGTGGATTATCCATGGCGATTGGCGGATATTTGGGTTCCCGAACTCAAAACGATATTTTCAAAAGGGAGATCGAGCGGGAAAAATGGGAAATCGAAAACATACCTGAGACCGAGCGGGAAGAAGTTCGCGACCTTTTTCTCTCTTTCGGGCTCGATCCGATTCAGTCAGACCACGTCACTGACCGAATTACTTCTAATCCGGGCGCCTGGCATCGCTTCATGATCCGGGAAGAGCTAGGAATCCACGAGGAAGATATGGAAAATCCCCTGAAGGGGGCGATCGTCCTCGGAGGCTCTTTCCTGGTGGGGGCTTTCCCACCGCTGATTCCCTACTTTCTTTTCCCCCAGATCGGAACCGCTTTTACCTGGTCCCTTCTCTTTTCCTGCCTGACCCTGTTCATTTTCGGAGGGATCAAATCCCGTTTGTCGAGCGAGCCTCCCCTGAAGGGAGCCGGAGAAATGCTCCTTCTGGGCGGGGCAGCCGGAGTCGCAGGACTTTTTATCGGAACCTTCCTTCCCCGGATCCTGTCCCTGGTTCATTGATCCCTTCGCGTGTCACCTTCCGGATATGCTAGGATATTGAAAGAATCCCAACTTCATTATCTTTAAATGGAACCTTTGAGGAGAAGGCTCTTGGTGCCCAATCATCTTTCACCCTCCCCTGTTTCCATCTATGCGCCTGCCTCGGTGGGAAATATCGGACCCGGCTTTGATACACTCGGGATGGCCGTAACAGGCATGGGAGATCATATCTCAGGGTATCTCGACCCTGCGCTTGAAGCCGATCGCATTGACGGGATATCCGGGGCATGGACACCCATTCCCTCATCACCAGAGGAAAACACGGCCAGCATAGCGGCACGATTTCTCCTTGATCGAGCAGGCATCAAAACCCCCTTCCGGATGACCATTTCCAAAGGAGTTCCCGGATCCGGACTCGGATCCTCGGCGGCATCGGCCGTAGGGGGCGCCTTTTTCGGCCATCTTCTGGCTGGAGGACGTTTTTCCCAACCTGAGATTCTTGAGGCCGCCTTGTCGGCCGAAGCCAAAGTGAGTGGCGGGATCTTTCTCGACAATATTTCGGCCTGTCTTTATGGGGGGGTGACCGTAAGCCATGGGGAAAGCCGCACATCCCTTCCGGTTGGCAGCCTGCCCGGGATTCATCTGGTCTTTGTTGTTCCGAAATCGACCCTCAAAACCTCGGAAGCCAGACGCATTCTTCCCGATATGGTCCCGAGAAAGGATGCCGTTGAGGCTCTTGCCAATACCGCGGGAATTATGGCGGGAATCATGAGGAACGACCCTGATCTATTCTGTCTCAGGGTGTCAGACCCCCTCATCGAACCCTACAGGAAAAAACTCATCCCCGCTTTCGACTCCCTGAAACAGGCCGCCCTGGCTTCTGGCGCAACCGGATTCGCAATCTCGGGAGCAGGCTCGACAACCGTCGCCCTTACTCCCCGCGAAGAGAGGATCCCCTTCATTCGAAAATCCCTCCAGGACGTTCTGGTTTCAAAGAATATCGAGGCCATCATTTTTTTGTCGACCATTGACCCGAAAGGAGTGCGCGTTGCAGATTCCTGAACCTGTCTACAACATAGAACGATCCTATGAGGATAATTATCGGGATGGCCCGGTTTTTCACGGAAGGGTTCCGGCTTCCATGCCGGCAGGACCCGAAGTTTCCTTTCTCGGGATTCCTGCCAACAGCCGTCTGGGAATCCCGGCAGGTCCTCTTCTGAATTCCGACTGGATTGCCTTCTATGCAAAAATGGGCTTCGACCTTCTGGTCTATAAAACTGTCAGGACGCATGCTCATCCTTCCTACCCGCCCCCCAACTGTCTTTATGTCTCGGTCTCCGGGGATCTCGCTCCGGGATCTCTCTCCACTCCGTTAATAGGGTCTCCCCGCATGGAGCCTTCCTCCATGCGGGATATCACCATCACCAATTCCTTTGGGATGCCAAGCCAGGATCCGTCAGTCTGGCAGGAGGATGTTTCACGAGCCAGACAAAGAATCGGACCGGGCCAGGTCCTGATCGTAAGTGTTGTCGGAACGGAACGGGAGGGGGAATCAATCGCCGAGAATTTCGCCCGGGCGGCCAAAATGGCCAAGGAGTCCGGAGCACATGCCATTGAAGTCAACTTTTCCTGCCCCAACGTGAAGGGGACGGAAGGACAGATCTTCCAGGATCCAGAGAGTGCCGGGAGGGTGGCCAGAATGGTACGAAAGGCAATCGGTCCGGAATTTCCCCTGATAGTCAAAGTCGGCTATATCGGAAATGATGACGAGGCCGTGGCGCTCCTTCGTGAGATTGGACCCTCGGTCAATGCGATTGCAGCCATCAATACCCTTTCGGCAACGGTGATCAATCCGGAAGGGAGACCGGCCCTCCCCGGGCCTGGCCGAGAACGGTCAGGGATCTGCGGAAACGGGATAAGAAAGGCTGCGCTCGAAGTGGTTTCAAGGATTTCCCGGGGGATCGGGGCTCTAAAGCTTCCGCTCTCCCTTATCGGAGTCGGAGGATTGATGACGGTGGAGGACTATGACCTCTTTCTTTCATCGGGTGCTGACTTTGCCATGACGGCAACCGGAGCCATGTGGGATCCCTATCTGGCCTACCATCAGAAACAGCAAAATCTTCGACATGAAGGGATTGAAAAAGGACACCACGACTAACTATGGGGAAATGTCCGGGAACCGGACAGGAATGTTATTCTCCGGAATGGGCCGTGTGGCTTGCCTCCGAAAAGTAGGTCGCGACTTCCCGGCGGTAGGTCTTGTAAGGATCCAGCATATAGAGGATCTCTCCTCCATTGACCTGAACACCGAACCACTGAATGATATAGTCGTTGAACATTTTTCCGGTTTGGCCATCAAGAATCCGTGCAACCGCTTCAGAACGTCCCTGAGCCCTTGTCCCAGCCGGTCCGTTATCTCTGGCGGTTCTGATGGCCGTGGAGGAAACCAGCCTTCTGTGGGATCCTTCTTCTTCGAGGGGATAAAAAAGGCCCGTGTCCGGATTCAGGTCATGATAGGCCAGATCAAGGCTCTCCATCCAGGGATCGTCCCAGGAGAGCCCCTCTTCCTTGCGGAAAGTCTCCAGCAGAACGTACTTCTGGGCCCAGTCAATCCTGTCGGCCACAACGGCCGGATCTTTTTTTTCGAGATCAGTCAAAATCCCGTTCCATGCGTCAAGAATCCAGTCTGAATCATCACTTTCACCCCTGAAGGCCTTTTCCGCCGCCTCATAGAATCTTCCCTGGATTTCTACGGCACTGACTACCCCCTCGCCGCCGATTTCTATCGGCCAGGTCATCGACAAGTCGTGGGATAAGGACCGGATCGCCTGGACCGGATCGGCCACGGGGATCCAGGGAGCTTCTCCCCTTTCTATCAGGGCCAGAACAAGCCTTGTCGTACCCGCCTTGAGTGCTAGGGCATACTGGGACATATTCGAATCTCCCAGGAGGAGATGAATCCGACGGAACTGAAGGGGATCCGCCAACGGTTCATCCCGGGTATTCACGATGGAACGATTCATCTGGACCCATTGATAAAACTTGTTGACAACATAATCCGCCCTCTGGGAAATCTGATAGGGAATGGAGGGAAAACTGTTGTCAAGGGAAATAAGGCTGTCGTTGATTATCGAGGCACCCACCCGTCCGGCCCCCGAGAAAATCTGCCGGGTTACGAGAAAGGCCACAAGGGGATCCAGACCTTTTTCGTTAAAAGGAAAACTCCTGGGCACAGAATAGTTCTCGTGGGATCCGAAGGTGGCCAGTGTCTGATGGTCGATATTGTTCTTGATAAAAGAGACGCTTCCGGACAATCCCAACTCCCTTAAGGATTCTTCCAGGAGCAAATCTCCGGCCCTATCCATCGCGACAAGATCAAGGATGGTTCCACATTCCGGGGAAGCGTATTCGACATGGCCCATGTCGATATAAAGCCGTCCCCCATTCCGGAGGAACCCACCGTTGCCAGGGGGTTCGTCATAGGCGCGCTGGTGAAGATCAATAAGGCCAGCCTTTTTTTCAAAAAAGAGATAGTCCCTCACTCTGCGGAAGAGCTCCTCCTGGCGGATCATGGACGATCCGCGCCCGTCACCCTCCCTGATCAGGAGTCCATACTCGGTCTCTATCCCGCACAAAAACTTCATGTTGATTTATCTCCGGAATAGGCAACCTTTTTGATCCTTGCTGGGGCATTTCTGTCTAGGAGGACCCCTTCCCACTGACGATCCTCGAAAAGCCGGGATTCGCATTCGGAGAATTTTTCCGGGCTGAGGAGATTCCCTGATTCGTCCATGCCCAGTTCTTCAGGGGAAAAGAGAATGTCCATAAAAACCCTGGAGACGACAGGAAGAACCTTACCGAGCGTCTTTTCTCCCGCTGGAATCCTCTCCCTGAGAAGGCCTGTCATCTTCTCCTCCATCTCTTCCGTAGAGGCCAGGACCATCATGTCTGTCGCCCTCTGAAGATTGCCATCAAAGGAAACCTGAATGAACCTGTCATCACGAAAGGTCTTGCCCACCTCTGAAAGCAGGACATCGAGAATGATGGGGGGGGCTGAGACGTCTTCAAAAGCCGCTTTCAGCCGGGGGGCCAATCCGAAGAGGGCCAGCCTTTCGATACTGACATCGGTTGAAGAGCGCTGGAATCCTTCTACATGAGCCATATTGAGAAGAATCCCCCTCACCGTTTCAAGGTCTGCCGGATGACCGATTCCTCCCATGGCAATCCGGTCGTAAAGTTCATAGATCTTCGGATTCTGGCGATGGAATGAAGCAAGCAGGATTCCTTCCGAAACGGAAATACCCACCACCGGCGTCGCCCTGTCAAGCTGCTCGGTGATGTAGTCCCTCCGCTGATGAATCGCGTCTATCCAACGGTAGGGCTCATCGAACACGCATCACCTCATTTCTGTAAATTTCGGCCATGGTCCTTTCATCAACGGTTTCGAGGGTTCCGGGAGTCAATAATTTTATGACAGGCCAGATCGGATCCTGCGAGTCGACCCCCCCTGTTGCAGAGTCGAAGTAGGAGGCCGTTTCAAGGAGACGAAGGGACAGGACAATCGCTTCCTCCCGCGACATTTCCCTCAATGGGCGGGGATTCCATCGGTCAAGATACCGGAGAATGCCCTGAACTTCAGGCGACCCGGATCCGCCAACGGAAAATTCCACACCTTCGAAATGGGCTCCCAGAATGTCGTAGAAATAAATTCGGACAGCCCCCGAGGCAGGATCCCTGGCCACGAAAAGAGGAACCACTGCTCCGATTCCCTCGACGGCCATGGGAAGGTTTTCCTTGAGGAGCTGGGCAAGGATCCGTACCTTCCCTTCCAGGGAAATTTCGGTCAATTGGCTCCGCCGGTAGAACTTGAGGGAATGATCAAGGACTCGGGCCATTTCAAGAGCCATGGCCGGAGAACCCGAAATGGCAAGGAGAGCCGAATCATCAATCTCGAGGACTTTGTCCACACGGTTGGACATGATCCTGTTTGACGCCGTGGCCCGGCGGTCTCCGGCCACCAAAACCCCATCGCGAAAATGGAAAGCCAGAATGGTCGTCCCATGGGCCGCTCCGGAAACGGAGCCCTTTTCATGAATCCTCATCTGGCGATACGATCCGTCCTGCTTGAGCAGATCAGGGAAATATCCCGTATTCGGAGGAAAAAACCCTCCCCTTTCCTCTTTGTCGATTCTCAATGCCAGCATCCTTTCCATCTCTCCGGAGGATTCAAGAAATTATTCACCTGTTCTCTGCCGATAGCGTTCGGACTGCTTCGGATCGACCTTCCTCATTCGGTCCATCATCCGATCCTTCATAGGCTTCGGATCAAGATTTCTCGGAGAAGGGCTATCTGGGGTGGTACCTTTTTTTGCAGGAAAGGGAACTCTTTCCTGCTCATCAAGACCGATGCTGACCTTAGAAGGTGAAAGGATGATAAACTTTCCTCTGTTCAAGATATCGTTTCTCATGAGATTTTCCTCCCTACTCCAATCCTGCCAGGATACTAGCCAGTGCCGCTCGACCCTCACAGGCCCCAATCCGCCTGCAAAGGGTATCAACCTCCATCCTCTCCAGGGTCAGGAAGAGGGGGAGATCGATGTATGTGCCATCAATAAAGGCGATTCGCTCCCACCCAGCATCGCGGATCTGGTCTTCAAAACGCTGGATGATAGCCGCCCTTACCGGGGCGCGTCCCATGGAAGGGGGACAACCGGTAGCGTCCTCGACCTCCTGCGGGTCAGAAAGACGCATGATCCGACCATCCGCTTCGAGGGGCCAGAACATTCCCAGGTCCGGATCCAAGTCGTGGTAAGCAAGATCAAGGCTCTGGAACCAGGGATCCCCGACAGAAAGACTTTCCTCGACCCGGAAAAGCTCCAGGAGCTGCCGCTTGGCAACCCAGTCTGCCCGATCGGCCAAGCGTTCCGGATCATTCCGGTAATCTTTAAGGGCCCGATCCCACTCTGAAAGGATCCAACGGTCTTCAGCGTCAATCGTCGAGAGATTCCCGACCAGGATCCGATACGCCTCAAGAAGGTCCACGGTGGACATGGTCTCACCATTCTCAAGCTTCAGTGAAGCCTCCCCGTTTTCCGAGCGGGACACCTGACGAAAGGCCTTCACAGGGTCTTCCAGGACTGGAAGCTTAAGTTCCGGCAGGGAAGACACGGCCGCAAGGACGAGGCGAGTCATCCCCGCCTTCATGGCTGTCTGCCATTCGGACATGTTCGAATCACCGCAGATCAGATGAAGTCTCCGGTAAAGGGTCCGGTCGGCGTGAGGTTCGTCCCGGCTGTTGACGATTGGCCGGTGATGCATTGTGTCCACCCCGATCCGCTCCTCGATGAAGTCCCCCCTTTGGGAAAGCTGATAGCCCTCCATCGCATAGCCGTCGCCCCCTTCTTTCCCAACCTTTCCCGCCCCCAGCAACAAGGTCCGGGCAACCAGGAAGGGCGTCAGGCCCTCAACAATTCGCCCGAAAGAAAGCGCACGCGGAAGAAGATAGTTTTCATGGCAACCGTAACTGTGGCCATGAAAATCAGTATTGTTTCTGTAAATTCCAAGAACTCCATGTTGCCCCAGGACCTCCTCCCTGGATTTGACAGCCTGCCTGAGTATTTCAGTCCCTGCCCTGTCATAAATAACCAGGTCGCGCAAGGTTCGGCACTCAGGCGTGGAGTATTCCGGATGCGTGTGGTCGTTGTAAAAGCGCGCACCATTCTGGAGGATCCTGTCGCTCTTGGATTCCCTGAAGGTGAAATGTCTTCGCTGGTCGGAACGGGAAAAGGCTTCTTCTTCTTCGTCCTGGGCGAGCCTCTCAACACGGAATCCCCTGGCATCGGCACGGGGATCTTCGCTTTCGTAGGCCCAGGTCCCAAAAGAATGCGGTCGGTAAGCCCGGACAAGATCCATCGATTCGCGAACAGGATCGGACTCTTCGAGATCCTTTCGGATGATCCCGAACTCTGTCTCCAACCCGATCAGAATCTGATTCGGAGAGAGGGGGAATCCCTCCTTTTCCTTCATTTCCGGCAAAATATCCCTCTATTCAATTGCCCTGAGAGTCCTGGAAGACCCCGTAATCGGGCGAATCTTCCGTACATCCACCACATCCTGAGTCTCGATGTCCAAAAGGCTCATCCACTCAAGGGCAATCTCCGCCGGAGGAAGGATATCCCCTTCGTCATACTCACACTGGGCCGCCCAGAGGAGATCGTCCAAGGACACTCCTCCGTCTCCGTTTTCGATCTCTCGCAATAAGGCCCTCTCCTTTGCCCGGAGAGTGATGGACTCAAGAATCGCCCCGCTCGCCAAATCGGATCGATAAATCGGCATTCTTTTTCCAGACCGTCGGAAGATTTCGAAAACGGCATTTTCATCCGTTTTTGCAAAAAACCGGTCCCGGAATGAGATAAGAAGCGCCTCCCGATCACCACTCTCATCCTTGCCGGAAGAAATAGGATGGATTGGAACGTCAGGCCCCATGTGAATCCTTAGAATATCAATCGCCGATTCGAAGGAGGGACGCTTAACCTTGATTTTTCGGTCGATTCTGCCCGGGCGAAGAATGGCAGGATCGATCATTTCCGGACGGTTCGTGGCCAGAATGACCATCTGGAAGCCCGACGGTCCGGCGAGACCATCAAGTTCTGCGCAAAACATTGGGACAATAGTATTGTGAATATTGAAACCCCTCCCATTGCGGCGGGTTCCCAGTATGGCCTCAGCTTCGTCGATGAATAAAACAGGAAAATCCCCGGCTTTTCTTATCTTCTCGCCCTCTTCAAACAGCTCCCTCACAATGCGTTCGGATTCCCCGAGCCACATATTCAGGATTTCAGGGCCTTTTATATGGAAGAAAACACCTTTGACGGGCCTTCCTTCCTTCTGTGCCAGCCGGCTGGCAATCTCATGGGCCGTCGCCTTTCCGATCAGGGTTTTTCCGCACCCTGGTGGGCCATGGAGAAGGAATCCCCGGGGAGACTTGAAATCGTAGCGGGAATAGGCATCCGGATAAAGGACAGGATTGAGGATGGCTTTCTGGATCTCCCGGATAGCTTCTTCCTGACCACCGATAGACTCCCACCCGACCGTGGGAACTTCCGCCAGGAGATAGCTTTCCTCTCTTTTGCGAACCTTCTCCACTGCGATGCGGGAGGTGCTGTCGAGTCTCACAAAATCGCCCGTTGACAGAGGTTCGTCCTTGAGAAGGTCTGATCTGTCGAGGATCGTTCCCAGCGTGTTGTCAGGACGATCGGAAGCGATTTCCAGGCGGCCGTCGGGGAGAAGGCGGCCGACCCTTACAATGGGCCCGGAAAGGTCAGGGCCGACTGTACCGAGGATCGACAGGGCCTCGTTCAGGCGAACGCGCTCTCCTTTTTTCAGAGAATCGAGAGAGACCCTTGGATCGACCGTTGCCTGATAATCTCCTCCCCCGACCGACACCCAGGCCAACCCATCGTCCGTCGTTCCGAGACAGGTTCCGATCCGGAAAGCCGGTTTGGTCACTTTTTCCAGAACATCGGAGAGACGAGAGGCTTCATGCTGCATCCTTTGCCACTCGTTTTCGAACTCCTGAAGTTTTTTTCTGATCCGGTAGGCCTCCCTCATTTCCTCTTCCTGGCCATCAAGAAGCCGGATCAGACGCTCCATAGCAACGACAAGATCCGCAAAAGGTTCGGGGGCAGCCCCTTCCTTTTTATCGCTGGTGGGTTCGGAGTCATTTTTCTTTCGGCTGAAGGGGTCGGTCTTGTCCATGTAACAGATCCTCATGATGGGGGAAAAAAGACCAGGGCCAATTATTGGCTTGAATTGATCATGTCCTATTCCTTTGTTCCATCCTAAGGCCCTCCGGAGGCTCTCGTCAATTTGAGAAGGGAGCCTTCAAATATTCTGAAGGATGTGCTCTTCCGGAATGGCCCGCTCCTTAAGCACGCTAATCGTCTCTTCGACCATCTCCTTCATCCCGCACACATAGGCCACAGTCTGGTGAAGTGGGTCGGATTGCCTCTGGAGAATATGCTGGACAAAGCCCGAGTGGCGATCCCAGTGCTCGTCAGGAAACGTGACTGTTACAACGACATTGACTCCCTGGGCGTGCCACTTCGCCATCTCCTGCCCGAAATAGAGATGTCCGGGGGTGAGGGTTCCGAAATAAAATTCTATCCGTCCAAATTCCCCGCGTCGGCTGAGGGCTTCAAGAAGAGTTGATCGAAGAGGAGCGATCGCTGTTCCTACCCCGACAAAGAGAAGGTTCTTGGTCCGGTGGGGATCAAGGGGAAAACCGGTTCCCAGAGGTCCCTCAAAAGAAATTTTCTGGCCAGTCCGGGCCTCGAAAAGCCTTTCCGAGACACCTTTTCCTTTTTTCACAAGAATCTCGATATAGTTTTTTTCATACGGCGGAGAGGCTATTGCAAAATAAGAACCTTTTTCCCCTTCCCACAGGATCTTGATGAATTGACCCTGAATGAAGGAGACAGGCTCTCCCTCCGGCACAAGGCGAAAAAGCTTCACATCCTCAGCAAACCGGTCGATGGTCTCAATTGTTGCCCTTGTCGTTTGACCCATGAATCCTGATCCTTTCCTTATTGTTGTATTGCCTGTGTCTCCCTCTTTGTCCTATTGTATTGGGAATGTATCCGATTTCCCACTTTCCTCCAACGATCTCCAAGAACAAAGGATCCTCTTCATGAGCAAACCAGAGATAATCAAGACGACCTACACGATTCGATCAAGCGATGTTCCAAAGGCTGCGGACCTGATCGCAAGGGAAATGAGCCTTGGCGTCAAGAAAACGTCCTACGAGACAGCGGGAACAGAAAGTTTTGCGGCCAAACCGCTGAAAGTCAAAGAAGGGAAAAAAAAAGCCATCGTCGAGATCATGGTTCCCTCCCAGCGGATCTCATCTGCCTACGGTCTGGTCCTTTCCATTGCGGGGGAAATAAGCTGTCTGAACATTCTGAAATCCATCGAACTGACTGACTTCGAACCCTCTCCTGACCTTCTGTCAAGATTGCCTGGGCCCCAATTCGGAGTCGAGGGGATTGCCAAAAGACGGGGAAACTCCAAGCGTCCTCTTTTCATTACAGTTCTCAAACCCTCCCAGGGACTCACACCCAAGGAATATGCGAGCATCGCCTACGAAAGTCTCGTTGGGGGAATGGATGTCGTCAAATCCGACGAACTCCTCCAGGAGCCGGAACCCGATTATATCAAAAGGCTTGAGGCAACGGTCGAGGCTGCACGACGCGCCGAAGAGGAGACAGGAGAACCCAAATGGGTCATGATGCACGCCGTCGACAGGCCGCAGTCCATGATTGACCGATATCTCAAAGGGGCCAGGACCGGTGCCAAAATTGCGATGCTCTCTCCGGCAGCGAGCGGGTTCCCGATGCTTGAGGAACTGGCCCGCCATTCGCAAGTTCCCATCATGGCCCATATGGCAACCAGCGACTGGCTCTGGCAAAAGCATGGAATGTCGGTCCGTGCCTGGGCGCGGTTCATGCGGATCCTGGGATCGGACATCATTCTTTATCCGGCTCTTTCCGGAACTCTCAAGTCAAGGAAAACCGACCTGAAGACGGTTCTCGATATTTGCCGAACCCCGATGCCGGGACTGAAATCCTCCCTCATTGCCGTTGGGGGAGGAATGCATGCCGGGACACTGGCGGTTCATGCCGACCTTTTCGGGCCTGACTTCGCCTATCTTTGCGGCGGAGGGGTCTGTGGACACCCCGACGGCGCCCGGGCGGGAGGACAATCGATCCGGCAGTCTTGGGAAGCCTGGGAGCAGGGCATTCCCCTGGAAAAATACCGTAAAAAGCACAAGGCTCTCAATCGCGCCTTGACAGCCTTCGCAACCTACGTGTAGGCAAACCCGAGAACCCTGCCCACTCCTTAAGCCTATTCGCAATGGAGGGGCTGGCCCTTTCTTTCAGGCCCTCGCCCGATCAGGAGAGCAATCGCGAGGGCCGAAAGACCGGCAACAAGAATCAGGGCAATTCGGAGACCTCCATCGAGATGGTTTGCCAGAAGTGACTGAAGGGTCGCATTGGCAGAGGCCAAAAGGTTTCCTGTCTGGTAGACAACACCCGGGAAAGCCCCTCTGGCTTCAGGCGGCGCAATCTCGTTTAAGTAGGCTGGCACAACCCCCCAGGCTCCCTGGACGGCAAACTGCATGAGAAAGGCTCCCGCCGCCAGGGAGACCAGGCCATCGGGCCCTCCCCAAAAAGGCAGGACGACCAAAACCAGCATGGCCGCCAAAAGGATCGCCCGTCTCCTTCCGATTCTTTCCGATATCGTTCCGAGAACGATCCCCCCAAGGATCGCCCCAATATTGTAAAACACGGCGATTCCACCGACCGCTTCAAGAGAAAGGTGATGGGTCGTTTCCAGAAAGGTGGGATAAAGGTCCTGGGTCCCGTGGCCAAGAAAGTTGAAGGCTGTCATCAAGACTGTCGCATACAATGCGAGCTTCCAGCATTTCCGGCCGAGAGCCCACAAATTGGGCGAATTCCTGGACTCTCTTTGTGAAAAGGACGGAGACTCAGGAACACTCCTTCGGATAAAGAATACGAGGAAGGCCGGCAGGATGCCCAGCATTAGAAGCCCCCGCCAGCCGCTCACCGGATAGAAAATGACAAAGGCTAAAGAAGCCAGAAGGTACCCTGCAGGATAGCCGGCCTGCAATATCCCAGACACGAATCCCCGGCACTGTGCCGGAATGCTCTCCATGACCAGGGATGAACCGGCTCCCCACTCGCCACCCATGGCAATTCCGAACAATCCCCTGAAAATCAGAAAGACCCCGATTGTCGGGGCAATCGCCGAAAGGAATCCGAAAAATGGATAGAGAAGGATGACCGCCATCAGAACCGGTCTTCGTCCATACCGGTCCGCGAGTCTTCCGAAAAACAAGGCTCCCAGAGGCCTGGAGGCGAGGGTCAGGAAAATCGCCTCAGTCACCGTAGTCAGGGAGACAGAGAAGGCATGGGCGACATCCTTCAGGACAAAAACCAGGAGGAAAAAATCAAAGGCGTCAAGAGTCCAGCCCAAAAAGGCGGCAACAACAATTCGCCTCTCTCTTCCCCCCAGGGCATTCCAGTCACGCAAAAATATCACAGGCACTCCCTGACGGCAGCTTCCATCCGATCAGTCCGGAAATCAAAGGAGTTCAGAACCGGTCTCTGCAAAAGAAGAGTCAGGCTTGAAGCTGCATCCTGGGGCAAAAGGAAAGAAATTCGCGAAAAAATGGCTCCCCGGGCAGGGCTCGAACCTGCGACATGGTGATTAACAGTCACCCGCTCTGCCAACTGAGCTACCGGGGAATAGGAAGGGAGTAATCCGCTATCGCATAACTTTTTAATCTTATTTTTTTTCTATCGGAAAATCAATCTTCTTTTCATGGTGCCTCTAGCACTGAAAAGTCATTTATGAAATATCGGCTCAGATTGAGTCCCTGGTTTGTGTAATTTGACCCGATTCCCTGGCCGTAGGGAAGGTCCGGCTCTCGCTCCATCCGTTCATACCGGAGTTTGAAGACCGGTTGACCATCCACAATCCGAAAAGGAACGTCATGGGGCCTGACTTCAAGAACACCTCGGGCCCCCTCCCCGGAAAGTCCGAACCCAGGATCAAAAAAACCGGCATAGTGGGTCCTGAGCTCTCCCGCCGCCGCATCGAAAGGGAGCATCTCGGCTGCCAGATCCAGAGGCACCCGAATCTTGGCACGGGAGGCGAAGAGGTAGAACTTCTCCGGCTCCAAAATCATCTCGCCACGGGAAACCTCCCGAATCGGTTCCCAGAACTCCGTGGCGCGTTGGGAATCTCCGGGTACCAGGCTGAGAATCCCGGCATCGGGGCGGGCCCGGTAACCGACGATCGGTTCTCCCAGGAGGCGGACCCCAAGATACAGCCCCCCATCAACGATCCTGTCCCGGAAGTTTTCAGAGGATGGGGACTCCGGAACATGGTACAGAGACGACTGGCGGTGGCGGACAAGAATCTCCTCGTCCGAAAGAAACTTCCTGTCTGCAAAGAATCTCATCTGACAAAGGGCAAGACCTGGGCTAATCTTGAGGGTAAAGGATCGCGAAAAGATTTCAAGATACAACCTTCCAGAGTATCCCGGAGGAATATCATCAAAGCGGTCTCCTCTTTCCGTCAGAACCCGTGTAAAGACATCGAGCCTTCCTGTCGATGATTTTGGATTCGCCTTGGCAGAAAGGAAGGGCGGGAGGTCCAGGGATTCGGCAAGGGGAACAAGGTAGACGGCTCCCTTTTCGAGAAAGGGAGCCGAATCGATATCGAAGGAGTAAAGTGCCAGGTCTGGCAAAAGGTCGTTGACGGATGATTCGAGGGGAAGGAAGCTCGATCTCAGGCGATAGGCGACCGGCCCGAGGCGAAGGTCCAGGGAGGCTGGCTGGATCTGGCGTCCTCCCCATTCCATCGACGAGGTCACGAAACCCTCGGAAATCAGACCACGGATCTGGCAGTCGCTCAGTGTTCCCAAGGCCAGTCATCCTTCTTCTCGAGGTCTTCCTTGATCGTTTCCCATAAAAGCCCTTCCTGCCTCCCCCAACCGTCCACAAAAACATGTTTGGATAAGGGCTGTCTGTAAGCCCAGTCTTCTGTCTCCAGCATGGGTCTCCGGGGAAATTCCCTAACATATCCAAGACAGAGAAGGCCGATAGGTTTTACATGGTAAGGGAGATTCAGGATTCCCTGGACATCCTCCCTCCGGAAGATGGTCACCCAGCCCATGCCGATCCCTTCCGCCCTTGCGGCAAGCCACAGATTCATGATGGCACAGGAGGCACTATACACATCCGTATCAGGGTCGGAAAGCCGCCCCAAAACAAAAGGACCCTCCCGGGCCGGGTCGATCGTGACGCCAATGAGGACAGGAGCATCAAGAATGGCCTCTACCTTGAGTGCCAGAAATTTTTCGGAACGGGGAGATTCGAATACGATCGCCGCCGCACGTCTCTCCTTGTCCACGACCCTTTTGAGCTCTTGCCTGACAATTACATTTTCCACAAGTATGAAATTCCAGGGCTGCATGAAACCCACTGAGGGGGCATGGTGGGCAGCCTTCAGAAGACGGGCGATGATCTCATGGGGAACAGGGTCCGGCAAAAATTCCCTCCGGATATCCCTTCTTGTATAGATGGCATGGTAAACCCCTCTCTTTTCCTCTTCAGGAAGGGAAAGGTCAGGGTGACCCTCGCCAAATGAAGGGTCCATCATAAAGGACTCCGGTCTGCCTGTTTCGGCATCGGTGTGGCGGAAATGGTGGCCGTGAACCCTTTTCGCTCATCCTTCCCGGGATGTTCCTTCGGAATAAGGGATCGGGAGCATTCCTCTTCCAATGGGCCTCCCTCCGTTTGATTTCTTGCATGATCGTCTTGTGCAGTCTTATGAAGGCCCCTTCCTTCTTCCGGGAGAACGCCTGATTCGGCATCCGGATAGGTATAGATCCGGTTTTCATAGTTTCTCAGAATAATGTTCCCGTTTTCCCTTCCAACAAGATAATCGTCTGGAAGCACAGGGATTTTTCCGCCGCCACCGGGAGCATCAATCACAAAATGAGGAATTGCCATTCCGGAAATATGACCCTGCAACTCCCGCATGATGGAAAGGCCCGTGGAAAGAGGGGTCCGGAAGTGGTTGGCTCCCCGGGTAAGGTCGGCCTGGTAAAGATAATAGGGCTTGACGCGTATGCGCAGGAGTTGCTTGAAGAGGGTCGCGAGAACCCCGGCCTCATCATTGACACCTTTCATGAGGACCGTCTGGCACCCCAGGGGAATCCCCGCATCGGCAAGACGTATGCAAGCCGTAGATGATTCTGGAGTAATTTCGCGTGGATGGTTGAAGTGCAGATTCATGAAGAGGGGATGATACTTTTTCAACATTTCGCACAAGGCAGGGGTCACCCGCTGGGGGAGGGCAGAAGGAACCCTTGTCCCGATGCGGATTATCTCAAGATGGGGGATGGATCTCAGTCCCCCAAGGATCTCCTCGAGCAAAGCATCCTTCAACATCAGAGGATCTCCCCCGGAAAGGATAACATCCCGAACCTCGGGGTGCTCTCTGATGTAATCGATTCCCTGCCTGATTTCCTCCTGGGTGACAACTCCTTCTGGTTTTCCGACCAGACGCTTTCGAGTACAGTAGCGGCAATAAATCGGACACTGGTTCGTCACAAGAAAAAGAACACGGTCCGGGTATCGGTGAACGATACTGGGAACCGGGCTGTCCTCGTCTTCGCCGAGGGGATCAAGCGGACTCTCACCGTCCATCCATTCCACGGGATCAGGAATGACCTGAAGACCTATCGGATCATCCGGAGATTGGATAAGTGATTGATAATATGAATTGATTCTGAGCGGATAAAGATTTTCTACATTTTCCGGGCCGATTCCCTCTCTGGAAATCACCCAATCCTGCGGAAGGTCTTCGCTCTTGCGTACCCCACCGACAAGCAGCTCCTGCCATTCTTCCATCTTCACCTCGCTTCCTGGACTTCATGCGTCCAGGATAAAGCAGAAACCGCAAAACATCCATCAACCCATATCAACCCTGTCTACCCTCCCCTGGAGCGAACTGACCTTGATCATTCCCGGCCCAGACGGGTGACAGAATCGCATCGACCATTCCATGAATCAGCTTTTTATCTTTCGGACAGGCTGTTGCAAGGACTCCACCGGTCCTGACCTGGTCATTCCCCATCACAAAGAAATAGGGACAGACCCGAACACGATATCCTTCCTCCAGCAAATGATTTGCCGAGAAGTCGAATCCCGATAATGGCAGGACTCGTGTCGTTCGGAAGGGCTGCAGCACGGAGGGAACGGAGTCGAAAGTTTCAAAGGCCTTTTGCAAGGCATCATGCCAGGACTCCTCGGGAAGGTCGTGTCCCACAACAACCCCCCTGCTCCCCCAGGCCAGCGGGGAAAATCCGGATGGCTTAATAATGAATCGCCGCTCCTTCTGAGTCAACCCGAAAAGGCCGGAAAAGTCTCTCAGAAAACGGTCTCCGACCGGAATGGGAGGGGTGACAGCCGCGGAAAAGGGGACAGGGGCCGGATCAAGGATCCATGTTTGGGGAATCAGACGATCCAGGAGTTCTCTTGCCCCATCCGGCATCTCTCGGAGCCAGAATGGACGAAGGGCAGGGTGATGCCAGAGAGCCATTCCGGCTTTTTCCTCGAGCCAGGGCTTGAGAGGGGGAGTGATGCGGACTTTGCCACCCTTGGCAAAATAAAGCATCATTTCCGCCTTGGGAATATTCGAAAGATCGAACAGCTCGAAAAATCGGTAGAGAATGTTCAGTCTTAAAGGTCCGTTTTTGGCCTGGACGAAGAGACCTTCTTCATCAAAGTGCAGCTCCCGGGGGTGGATGCAGACAGCCGGAAAATGGGCCTTGGACAGCCCTCTGGCCAGAAGGGTCATTTCCCCCCGATACTCCTCCGACTCGTCCGAAACCACGATTGCTAGGACAGGATCGGGCTCCTGGCATCGGATCATGGCGGCAAATCCCTCCAGGATGCCTTCCGATCCCCCGATCATTTCCCCCTGACCCGCATCCCGATAGAGTCTTGAAAGGGCAAGGAGAAGTCCGGGTCCTCCTGGAACCGAATCCATTTCTGTCAGGACAGGTCCGTCCGGGGTCAGGAGGAGATCCGGCCTGAGAACCTTCGGAAGATCCTGGCGGAATCTCTTGGCAAGGCCAAGGGCAAGCAGCTCCGCGGGTTTGCCCCGGTCAAGATAGAACCTTACGAATTCATGACCTGAGGCGGGTTCTCTGTACAGAAGATCAAGAGCCCGATAAAAGGATACAAGGGCATGACCAAGACGGGCCAGAAAATCCTCATCTATTCCAGGAAGAGAGACCGGTTTGGGAGAAATCCTGAATGGACGTTCGAAAAGCCCTTCCGCCTTCAGGGCATAAAAAAAATTCCGAAACAAAATAGCCTCCAGGCAATGGGGAGGTTCGGTCACGGGAGAGCCGATCTAGGCCATTTTGGCCCGAACCCGGACTCTGTGGTAGAATGAATGGCGGCGCCGCCACACAAATGTATATGGGCATATGGGTCGAGAACCTTTAAAACATCATATCAGAACGATCGGTCTCCATGCTCCTCCTATTCCTCATTGCCCGTTCAAAATCAGAGTCCGTCCGCCGGAAGACCAGGCATCGGCAAAAGAAATCACTGAAAGGCTTTGCATGAAAATCTCCCCGCTTGAACTTTTGCTTCTTGAAATGTCCAGCGGATTTTATCTGGGGGCTTTTCTTCTTTATCTGTCCGAACTCATCCTCTCCCGTCCCACACGCGTTCCTTGGGCCCCAGTCACGGCGGGCGTCGGTGGAGTCCTTTTCCAGTCTCTCGCGATCTTCATCCGGTTCGGATTTCAGGGCCATGTCGCCCTTCTTTCCCTGCGGGAGGTCATCTCCTTTTTTTCATGGACCTTAGTTCTTGCCTTTCTCTACCTGGAACACCAGAAAAAAGTCCGGATCCTGGGACTTTTCATTTTTGCCATCGCCTTTCTTTCGACCCTTCTGGTCATCGGAATTTCCTTCCACGCTCCTCTTTTTGCCACAAGGGCGCCCATCGGATTTCTTCTATCGCTTCACACCATCCTGATCGACCTGGGGCTGGCCTCTGCCGCACTTTCCTTCATCGTCGCCCTTCTCTACCTCTTGCTGGATTTTTTCCTGAGACGAAAAATATTCAACCGTTTTTTCAGCCGCATGCCCTCTCTCGAGACCCTCGATCAACTCAATACAAACTTTAATGGTCTCGGTTTTGTTTTCTTGACCACCGGGCTGATTTTTGCCATGATCTGGTCATGGAAAAAGTTTGGGAGTACCATTCCCCATGCCTCACAGGGAAGGCTGGCATTCATGGGAGCCCTTTTTGTCTGGGTCGCCTATGCGGCAACAGTCCTTCTTCGCTGGAGCCGTCGCTTCAGAGGAAAGCAGGCAGCCTACCTTTCCATTTCCGGCTTTCTCATCTTTGCGGCCACAATGTTCGCTCTTGTATTTTTTTCAAAAGGGTCCCATTTTATTCTTTAGGGGGTTTCCTTTTCCTCGGGAGGAGAACCGGGTGACTGCGGAGGCTGGACAGTGATCAAGATTACTCTCGCAGGGGTCAACCACAAGTCGGCACCGGTTGACGTCAGGGAAAAGATAGCCTATCCAAAAGAACATCTGTCTCCCGCCGTCAGAATTCTTTCCCGCGAAGAGAATGTTCTTGAATGCCTTATTCTCTCAACATGTAACCGTGTCGAAATCCTTACGATCACATCCAACATTCATCCCGATCCGGATTTCTTCACAAGCTTCCTCTCCCGGACCCATCCGGCCCTTTCCTCGATCCCCATTCGCCCTCACCTTTACTACAAAACGGATACGGAAGCCGTCGAGCATTTATTCGAAGTCACGGCAAGCCTCGATTCCATGATCGTAGGGGAACCGCAAATCACAGGACAGGTCAAGGAAGCCTTCGAGACCTGCCGACAGGAAAATACGATCGGCCCCTATCTGAACCAGATTTTCCAGCGAGCGGTCAGCACAGCGAAGCGTGTTCGCTCGGAGACGGCCATCAGCCACCTCCCTGTCTCGATCAGTTATGCCGCGTGCCAACTGGCAAGAAAGATCTTTCAGGACATGTCGAACAAGTCAGTCCTTCTCCTCGGTGGTGGAGAAATGGCCCAGCTTACCGCCCGGCACATGAAAAAAATGGGTGTGCGATCCCTGACCGTCATGACGCGGGATCCTGAAAAGGGGAAACTCCTTGCTGCCGAATACGAAGCCTCCTATGCCGCCATGGAACGCCTTGAAGAGACGATGGCCGAATCAGATATGGTGGTCTGTTCCACAGGTGCGGAAACCTATCTTCTGACTGTTCCAGTCATGCAAAAAGCCATGGAACGCCGTGATTTTCGGCCTCTCTTCCTTATCGACATCGCCGTACCCCGGAATATCGACCCTGAAATTTCCCGTCTTTCAAATACCTTTCTCTACAATATCGATGACTTGAAATCGGTCGTCGAATCAAAT
>JAKAWK010000038.1 GCA_021827365.1 Nitrospirota bacterium | reverse complement strand
CACGAAACCCGAATACATTCTTCTCGACGAACCCTTTGCCGGCATCGATCCCATCGCCGTCATCGAGATCCAGAAGATCATCGCCCAGCTCAAGTCCCGGGGAATCGGCGTCCTCATCACCGACCACAACGTGAGGGAGACCCTCGAAATCACCGACCGGGCCTATGTCATCAATCAGGGGCAGATTCTGGAGGAGGGGACCCCCCGGCAGATTGCCTCGAGCCCCCGCGTCCGGGAGTTTTATCTCGGGGAGCGGTTCCTCCTAAACGAAGATATGGCGAAGGTATCGGGATGAAACAGCAGCTCGAAGTCCGTCTCTCCCAGAAAATGGTCATGACCCCCCAGCTTCAGCAGGCCATTCACCTTCTGATGCTGAACCGCCTCGACCTGGCCCAGGAGATGCAGGAAATCGTGCTGGAGAATCCGGTCCTGGAAATTGAGGAGGAATCCCAGGAACCGGAGGAATGGTCCTCCGAAGGAGCCGACGGGGAGACACTCCATTCGATGGGGGAGGACACCCGTCCTGACACACATGCCCCGGAGGACGAGGACCGCGTGCCCGATCCCATGTCCAACTGGGAGTATTCGGTCGACGAAAATCTCGACGAGGAGTCCTTCCACAGGGAGGAGCGCACCCTCCGGGAGTCCGATTCGGGGGAGTTTTCCTTCGAGAAGGTGCTGGCCGCCCCCACAACCCTGGCGGACCATCTTGAGTGGCAGCTCTCCTTTACCGACCTCTCTCCCGCAGAGAGGTCGCTGGCAAACTACCTGATCGGAAATCTCGACGAGGACGGCTATCTCCATCTCGATTCCGAGGAGATTCCGGAGGGGCTTCTCAAGGGAGTCTCCCTCTCTAGGGTCATCGAAACGATCCAGGGGTTCGATCCGCCAGGGGTGGGGGCCCGTTCCCTCCAGGAGTGCCTGATGATCCAGGTGCGCCACCTGGGCCAGGACAAGGAGCTTCCAGGCCGGATTCTCTCGGATTATTTCCATGAGTTCCTGGATATGGGAACCAAGGCGATTGCCCGGGGTCTCAAGGTCCCCGTGGAGGAAGTGTCGGAGGCCGTAGCCTTCATCCGTTCCCTCGAACCGAAACCGGGCCGTCCCTATTACCGGGAAAGTCCCTCGATCGTTGTCCCGGACCTCCGGTTCTATGAGGACGACGACGGGGTGCTTCGGGTCGTGATGAACGAACAGGGACTTCCCAGGCTCCGGATCCAGCCGGCCTACCGGGCCATGCTGAAAGCCGCCCCGAAGAAGGATGAGCTCAGAGACTATCTAGAGGAGAAGATGCGGGCCGCCCAGTGGTTTCTGAAAAGCGTCGACCAGCGTCGCAGGACCATTCTCCGGGTGGGGGAGAGCATCCTCAGGCATCAGGAGGAGTTTTTCCGGAAGGGGCCGACGGGGCTCCGTCCGCTTGTCCTCCGGACCATCGCCCAGGAGCTGGGCCTGCATGAGTCGACCATATCGCGGGTCACGAACCAGAAATACGCCGAAACCCCCTTCGGGGTGGTCGAACTCAAGTACTTCTTTTCGGGGGGCGTGCCTTCCTCATCCGGAGGCGACGAACACTCGGCTGTGAGTGTCCGGGAGAAAATCAGGCAGCTTGTGAAGGCCGAATCTCCGGAAGATCCCCTCACGGACCAGGAGATCGTCGACAAACTGGCCGGGAGCGGGATCGCCATCGCCCGGAGAACGGTGGCCAAATACAGGACGGAGCTTGATATTCCGTCTGTCAGCCAGCGCAGGAGAGGTCCATGGGATCAAAAGACCCAGAAGATCTAGATAAGACAATTCATGGAGGAACAATGGAAATTCTTTTGACCGGACGACACATTGACCTGACCGATGCAATCCGTAATCAGGTGACGGAAAAACTTCATCGGGTGGCCCGCCTCGTCAGCGAGCCGGCCAAGGCCGAAGTTGTCCTGGCTGTAGAGAAATATCGCCAGAAGATCGAGATCACCCTTCACACCCACGGGAAGATGATCCATGCCGAATCCGTGACCTCCGATCTCTACGGTTCTCTCGATCTGGTCGTGGACAAGCTTGAACGCCAGATCCACCGCTTCAAGGAAAAATTCCTCACCAACCGGACGGGGGCGCGCCACGAAGAGGTGCTGTCGCATCTTGCGGGAACCAAGCCCTTTGCCCTGCCCGCTCTCGTCAAGACCAAGAAATTTCCGGTGAAACCCATGTCCCTTGAGGACGCCATTGTCCAGATGGAGCTTCTCGACAAGGACTTCTTCCTCTATCTCGACCCGGCCACCTCTGCGATGCGGCTCCTTTACCGGCGGCGGGACGGATCCCTGGGGCAGATCGAGCCGGTCTGACGGAGGCCGGGCCGAAGATCCGGCCCGGTTCGGGAGGGGACGTGAGTCTCAGTTTTCTATTTGTCACCGGTCTGTCCGGAGCAGGGAAGAGCCAGACACTCCGTGTCCTGGAGGATCTCGGGTATTTTTGCGTCGATAATCTGCCCATTCCCCTTGTGAGCCAGTTTGCCGTCCTGGCGAACCGGAGGCCCAGCGAGTTCGACCGGGTGGCTATCGGCGTGGACATCCGGGAGGGAACCTTTTTCCAGGAATTCTGGCAGTCCTTCGATCGCCTGAAGGCGGAAGGACATCAGGTGGAGGTTCTCTTTCTCGATTCCGGAGATGATGTCCTGATGCGTCGTTTTTCCGAGACCCGCCGGCCCCATCCTCTCTCGCTGTCGGCGGGCCTTCCTCTGCTCGAGGCCATCCGGGAGGAGCGGGAGCGTCTCTCCTCCCTCCGGAAGAGGGCGGACAGGGTTGTGGACACCAGTCTCCTGTCGGTGGCGGAGCTCCGGATCCTCATGGGGAAGTCCTTCGGGGTTCCGGAGCCGGAAGGCGGCATGGTCGTCTACCTTCTTTCCTTCGGCTTCAAGTTCGGGCTTCCGATGGATGCTGACATGGTCTTCGATGTCCGATTCCTCCCCAACCCGAACTACGATCCCCGCCTCCGCCCTCGGACCGGAAAGGACCCGGAGGTCTGGTCCTATCTTATCGGCCGGGGGGCCGAGGGATTTCTCGAGGAGATTTCCCGGTTTCTCCTGCTCCTCCTGCCACGCTTTGCCGAGGAACGGCGGTCGACCCTGACCATCGCCGTGGGATGCACGGGAGGACGCCACCGGTCAGTCGGCATCGCGGAACATCTGGGCATCCGGCTCGAAAAGGAAGGCTACCGCATCCGGGTGGCCCATCGGGATATCGACAAGGATTCAAAACGATACAGGCCGGACAAGGACATCGCCGGCCAGGGGTGAGGAGATGCCAATGAAATTTTTATCGGGACGGCCGACCATCGGGCTCTTGATGGCCCTGATGGCCCTTTCCCTGCTTTCATCCTGTGCGACTGAAAAGAAAAAATCCAAACCGATTTACTCCTACCAGCTCCCCTGGTCCGGAAGCGACCTGGTCCGGGCCGAGACGGTGCCCTTGCCCCCCGACCGGGCCTTCGACGGATCGGCCCGCCTGGCCGCCTATCTTGAGGCCAGAAAGAAAATCAAGGGACTCTACATGCAGGCCATCCGGGCGCTTCCTCTGGCGGGATCCGTGACCGTCGGCCAGGTGCTCGACCAGAAGCCGGCGGTCAGAAAACGGGTGGAAACCTTCCTCGACCATGCCCGGATCCGGGAAGTGGCCTACAGGCCTGGCCAGGGCCTCTATCTCGAGGAGGTGGCCTATCTCGGGTCGGACTTCCAGTCCCTGCTGGGAGTCACCCTCCATCTGGTCCCCCGCAAGAAGAAGACCGTCCGGGGAGCCGGCACCGCCAAGACAGGGCCGGGAGGATCGGGAGGCGGCATGCCGATGATGCCGATGATGCCGTGATTCGCTTTTTTACGGCCGGGGAGTCCCACGGACCTGGCCTGACCGGCGTGATCGAGGGGCTTCCTGCCGGCCTTGAGTTGGGGGGAGAGGATCTGGCCTCGGACATGGCGCGCCGGAAAATGGGGTACGGCCGCGGAGGCCGCATGGCTATCGAGACCGATACCGTCCGGTTTGTCTCCGGGGTCCGGAAGGGGCGGACCCTCGGGGGGCCGGTCACGGTCTGGATCGAGAACCGGGACTTTAAAAACTGGGAGCAGGTCATGGGGGCCGACCCCGCCCCCGAGGACGGAGTCCGGGCCGTCCATGTTCCCCGGCCGGGCCATGCGGACCTCGTGGGGGGTGTGAAGTACGGCCACAGGGACCTCAGGAACGTCCTGGAGCGCGCGAGCGCCCGGGAAACGGCCACCCGAGTCGCCCTGGGGGCGGTCGCCCGCAAATATCTCGCACTCTTCGGAGTGAAGGTCAGCTCCTGCGTCCTCTCCATCGGGGCCGTCTCATTTCCGGGACCCTCCGAGGAGCTCTGGAACGACCCCGCCACCCTCCGCGAACGCACCCTGAACTCGGAGGTTTTCTGCCCGGATCCCGACACGAGCTCCCGGATGGTCGAAGAGATTCGCTCGGCCAAAAAGGCGGGAGATACCCTGGGAGGAGTGTTCGAGGTGAGGGCAACCGGCCTTCCGGTGGGTCTCGGGAGCTATTCCCAGTGGGACCAGCGGCTCGATGGCCGGCTGGCCCAGGCGCTCCTCTCGATCCAGGCGATCAAGGGAGTCGAGATCGGCCTGGGATTCGAGGCCGCCCGCCTTCCCGGTTCCCGGGTCCACGATCCCATTCTCAGAAAGGGGGAGGGGCTTGTCCGGTCGTCCAATGGTTCGGGAGGACTCGAGGGCGGCGTGACAAACGGATCCCCCCTTGTTGTCCGGGCCGCCATGAAGCCGATCGCGACCCTCTACACCCCTCTCCCCTCTGTGGATCTCAGGACCGGTGAGGAAAGCCCGGCCTCGGTGGAACGCTCGGACATCTGTGCCGTTCCTGCCGCTTCCGTTGTGGGAGAGGCCATGGTCTGCCTGATCCTTGCCCAGGCCTTCTCCGATAAGATCGGGGGGGATTCGGTCGAGGAGGTTATGGCCCATTTCCAGGCTTCCTGCCATCTCGAAAGGGAGCGCCTCCACCCCTGGGAGACCGCGTGACCGTTCCTCTATCTCGTTTCATCATCCTTGTGGGGCCGAGGGGATCAGGAAAGACGACCCTTGGCCATGCCCTGGCTCGAGCGATCGATTCGCCCGTCTACGACACCGACCGGATGGTCGAGGAGCGGGCGGGGGCGTCGGTGGCACGCCTCTGGGAGCAGGAGGGGGAAGAGGGCTTCCGGGCTTGGGAGTCCCGGGTTCTCGAAGGGCTCAGGAATCTTCCTCCGGGGGTCGTTTCGACAGGCGGAGGTATCATTTTGGATCCCGGCAACCGGAAGGTCCTGGCGGAACTGGGACCGGTCTTCTATCTCCGGGTCCCGATCGAACAGCTGGTGGCACGGCTCTCCCACGCCTACGAGAAACGGCCACGGCTCAAGGCCCAGGTCCCCCTTGCTGAGGAAATCCGGCAGGTGAGCCGGGAGAGGGATCCTCTTTACCGCCTTGTGGCCACTCATGTGGTCGAGACGGGAGGGAGCTCGATCGCCGGAACTGTCGAGGAAATCCTGAGGCGACTCAGAACGCCGGCCCCCGGGGAGATATTGCCTTGAAGACCCTCGGGGTTCTGGCCTCATCCGGTCCCTACGAAATCCGGATCGCCAGGGGGCTCCTCCCGGTCCTGGGAAGGGTGCTCCGGGACCTTTTCCCACCCGTCCTCCGGGTTGGAATTGTGTCGAACCCTGTGGTGTGGGGACTGTATGGCCCCCAGATCCGGGAGGCCCTCGAGGGAGCCGGATTCCGGATCGTCGTGGCCCTCCACCCGGACGGAGAACGCCACAAGACTATGGAAAGCGTGATGGGGCTGATGGGCGTCTTTATCGGGGAGCGCTGGGAGCGGCGGGAGCCCATTTTGGTGGCAGGAGGGGGGGTAACGGGAGACATGGGAGGGCTTGCCGCCGCCCTACTCCTTCGGGGGGTGCCTCTGGTCCACCTTCCGACCACCGTGGTCGCCCAGGTGGACTCTTCCATCGGGGGCAAGACCGGCGTCGACCACCCCTTGGGGAAGAACCTGATCGGGGCCTTCAATCCCCCCCGGGCCATCCTTTCGGACCCGGAGGTTCTGGGAACCCTTCCCCTGCGGGAGCGCCGCGCGGGTCTGGGCGAAGTCCTAAAATATGCCCTCATCGGGGACGGAGCCCTCCTTGACCTTCTCGAAGAGCGGGTGGAGGGGCTCGCCTCCGAAGGCTTCGACGGGGAGCTGTGGGAGAGGGTCGTGACCTTCTGCAGTGCCGACAAGGCCAGGATCGTCTCGAACGACGAGCGGGAGTCGGGGGAGAGAATGCTTCTGAACTTTGGCCATACCTTCGGCCACGCCCTCGAAGGGGCCCTGGACTTTTCAGGCCTCCTTCACGGGGAGGCGGTGGCGATCGGCATGCTCTCGGCAGCCGCGATCGCCGAGTCGGGCGGGATCGCCGCCCCCGGAACCTTTTCCTTCATAAAGTCCCTGATCAGCCGGGCTGGCCTTCCCTCTGCCTGGCCTTTGGCGGTCACCTTCGAGCAGATCCATCCCTATCTCGTCCGGGACAAGAAGGTGACGGGGGGGCAGGTGGCCCTTATCCTTCCCGAAGCCCCCGGCCGGGTACGGATCGTCCGGGACTATGACCCGAACCTTCTTTCGAGGGGACTTTTTGCATGACGACTTCCCGGCCCCGACCCGAATCCCCCGATCTCCAGAAGGAGCTCAAACTCCTGAAGGGTCTTCTCCGGATCACGATCTCGGTGGACTCCCTCTCCGTCCTTTTGGACAATGCCATCCGGCTGCTTCTCGAAATTCTTCCGGCAGACGGGGTTTTCATCTACCTTCTGGAAGAGGATGCGCCTGTCCTGACGCTCCGGGCCGCCTCCCGCTATCTTCCCGACCTGGTCGGGCATTTTTCCATCCGCCTAGGCGAAGGCCTGACCGGGTGGGTGGCCCAGGAGGAGTCTCCTGTCATCATTCCCGAGAAGGCCTACGAGGATCCCCGGGCCAAGATCTTCCAGATGCTTCCGGAGGACCGGTTCGAATCCTTCCTCTCCGTGCCGCTCCGGACGAAGGACCGGCTGGTGGGGGTCATGAACCTCCATTTCCGGGGGGCCTTTTCTCCCAGCAATACCGAGATCGAGCTTTTGATGCTGCTCTCCCAGGAGATGGGCTTCATGATCCGCCATATCCATCTCTTCGAGGAGGCCCAGAAGAAGGCCCGCCAGATCGAGGCGCTCTCCCAGGTCAGCCAGTCCATCACCTCGAGCCGCTATCTCGAGGAGATCCTTCATCTCATCGTGACCGTCACGGCCGAGATGACCAATTCCACCCTCTGTTCGATCATGATCTACGATTCCGAAAAGGGGCTGGTCGTCAGGGCGACCCAGACCCTCTCCGACGAATACCGGAAGAAACCGCCTCTGAAGGTCGGCGAGAGCATCGCCGGGGTGGTCTTCGGAGAGCGCCGGGCGATCGCGGTGGAAAATGTCCAGAAGGATCCGCGGTACACCGCCAAGGAGCTTGCCCGGAAGGAAAATCTCGTCTCCATGCTCTCGGTGCCGATGATGATCAAGGATCGGGCGATCGGGGTGGTCAACGTCTACACGAGCCATCTGCACCACTTTACCCGTGACGAGTTCAAGGTCCTGCAGTCGGTTGCGAACCAGGCGGCCATCGCCTGGGAGAACACCGTCCTCTTCGAACGGACGGTGGCGATGGAGGAAGCCCTCGAGAACCGCAAGCGGATCGACCGGGCCAAGGGGATTCTCATGAAAAAACACCGTATCTCGGAAGAAGACGCCTACCGTCTCCTCCAGAAAAAGAGCATGAACCTGCGCAAATCGATGCGCGAGATCGCCGATGCGGTCCTTCTGGCGCATGACCTTAAGGTGGACTAGACACACAGGGAGAGTGGGGGGATATGGATCAGGGGTTGATGGTGGTGGGAGCGGTCCTGGTCGGGATCGCGGCGGTCTTTGGCGTGGCCCTGTGGGGATTCGAGGTGGCCCGGAAGGACTTTCCTCAAATCCTGGGATTTGTCCATCCGACCCTGGCCATGGCGGGCCTGCTCATGCTGGTGGCCCGTTTCTTCATCCGGGGAGGGGCACACTGGTTCGACATCGGGCTCATCCTTCTGGTGGGGGCTGCAGCGGGGGGGCTCATTCTCGTGGTGCGGGGATTCCGGCGGCGGTCCATGATCCGGGCGGTGACGGTTCTTCATGGCCTCCTGGGCCTCTCCGGTCTGGGATTCGTCATCTACCAGCTGACCCATCGGTAGGCGACACAAGGAGGATAAGGCAACCATGGACCGTGGCGGCAGATCTTCTCCTTCCCCCCGGTGGAGGCATTGGGGAAGCCTGTCTTTCAGCCTTTTTGGCCTTCTGCTCCTCCTGCCCCGTGTGGGCGAGGCGGGGGAGACCTCGCGGATCTTTCCTGAGCTCAACGTCGCCCAAAAGACCTGGGCCTACGATTATCCCCGGGCCGTGGCCCTCTCTGACAGATTCCTCCAACAGGCGCATCTTCTCTCCGGGTATACCTGCCGGACCCGGACCTTCTACTCTCTCGACCGGATCCTGTCCCGCAACAGAAGCCGGAAAGGGCGGCAGCGTCCGAACGAAGACTTTGATCTGACCGTCTCCTATCGGCCTCTGACGACCTTCGTCCGGCTCATCCATCCCAGAAAGGGAGCGACTGTCTTTTACCGGTCGGTGGACAGGGTGACGGAGGTTCATCCCTTTTCGTTCCTTCCACTGACCCTCTCCCTCTCCCCCCACAACGGCCTGATCAAATCCCGATTCGGACACACCATCGACCACTCGGACTTTCAGAGCTACGACAAGCGGGTGCTTCGTCCCGCCTGCCTGACCCGCTCTTGCCTCTATCTGGGGTCCGGCGTCTTCCGGGGACATCCGGTGGAGATCGTGAATATCGCGCCCGACCAGCTCGAGGCCCGGCCTGTCTTTGGCAGAATGTGGCTCCTGCTCGACGGGGCCACCACACTTCCGGTCTCTGTGGCGACGGTCGGTCCGGACGGGAGGTTCTGGGAGCGGATCGACTACGGAGATTGCCGGTTTCTCTTCCGGTAACGGCTCTTCTTATCACTGGAAGGGGGGCCTTCCCTATCGGTTCGTGCTTTTTCGCGGGGACTGCCGGGTCTGACTCCCATTGTTCATTTCCGTGTCGACGGTAATCACCGTCTTGAGGTTTCCCCTCACATTGAAGTCCCCTGTGACCTCGAGAAAGTGGGGAGCGAGGAGCGTGACGAGATCCCGGAAGATCCGGTTCACCGATCCCTCATGGGAGATTCGCTGGTCCCGGAACCCATTCAGGTAGAGTTTCAGGGATTTAAGCTCCACGATAAAGGCCCCGGGATCATAGACGATCCGGATGGTGGCGAAATCGGGATAGCCTGAGCGTGGGCAGAGGCAGGTAAATTCGGGGAAGGAGAGGGTGACCCGGTACCGCTGCTCCTGTTCCGGGTTTGGCCAGCGCTCAAGGGAGTTATCCAAAATGGCCCGGGTGCCGTAGGCGGCTTCGGAGGCGGGGGGAGTCGGTTTGGTTGAGCTTCTGGGAGACATGTCAATCCTTTCAAAAGGGTCGTGAGGCGGGCTTGGCATCCTTGGGAATCTCTTCCCATTTTTTTTCGATCCTATCATGGAATCAGCTTTCCGCGCGACATGGCTCCCGGGATGCCTTTCTTTCTCGGGTCGGTCCATTTTTAAATATATCTCATTGACAATATTTAAAAAATATGGGAAAGAGGATGATGGCCATCGGGATGTCGGCGATCGGTCCTTCCCCCCCCGTTCTTAAGAACCCGATCCGACGCTTTGGGCCTTGAGGATGGCCCCATCTTATCCGAATCCGGGGTACCTTGAGCAGGAGGCTGCCGATCTTGCAATCCGGCCTAGGAATTCTCCGAAAGCTACCAGGACAGGCTTGAGATGGCAAGGCTTACCCTAAAACTCTGGGAGCCGGAGAAGCCATCGCTCAAACTCTGGACCCGTCTTCGGTCGAACCGCCTTGCAGACAGAGAGAGGCAGCGGCTGTCTATCCCGCGACTAGGACCTTCCGGGTCTACCCACCCAGGCGCTCCTGATCCTCCTTCTCCTGGCTGTGTGGACGCTCCCGGGGAGAAGGGTGGCTGTTAGGCTATTCTGGTGTGTGATGCCGGACCGGTAACGACACGGACATGGCCCGGACACAAGGGGTCCGGGCCACCGGATCTGTCCGTCTTCTGGGGCATCCTTCACCACGGAAGGACGATTTTGTGTATGATGGTTGGGAGAGCTGAGACCGGGTTGTCTGGTGGGAATTTTGTTCTCCGGCTCTGTCGGCTCAAGAGAGGCGGTAAGGAAGTGGGGGGAATCCTCATAACAACCAGAACAGACAATCGGATTTCACTCTTTCATCTGAGGCCGGGGGGCGCCCCTCGGTTTGTTCGGAAATGAAGGTCTTTTTTGTTAGGAGGCATGAATGAACCACACCGGTCTTTCCGGAAAGATCCGGGCGTCGAAAGCGGTGGCCGCAGCTGCACTTCTTCTGGCGGCCAGCGCCTTTTCCGCCTGTTCCCTCTTCGAACCCTCCCCGCCCTTCACCAAGGCCGAAACAAAGTGGGCGGACCGGGAGATCCTCTTCCGGGATGTAGAACACCACAAAAAAGCCATGGAAGGACAACGGGTCGTCCTGGGTGGCAAGATCATCACGGTGAAGCGAGGAACCCCCGAATCCCTGATCTTCGTCCACGAATATCCGCTCGACAAGGAGTTCAATCCCGAGACCGACCAGCAGTCCCGGGGAGACTTTGCGATCGAGACCGATCTTCCGCTCCCGAAGGACCGGTACAAGCCGGGACACACGATCGAAGTGATCGGGGAGGTCCGGGCTCCGATTCCGGTGGCGATGGGGGAAAACCAGGTGAAGCATATTCCCCTTGTCAGGGCGCACCATCTTCATGCCCAGGCGCCGGCGCCGCCTCCCGATCCCATGATGATGGATCCGGGATTCATGGACCCGGGGATGATGGGGCCTGGCTTCATGGGGCCGGGGTTCTTTGGTCCGGGAATGATGGGACCCGGCTTCTTCTGATGGGCCGGATCTCTGCGCTTGAATTCCAGGAGGGAGAATGGCAAGATTTCCCTATGCCGATCACCACACCCTTCAGGGTCCGCTACTCAGAAACAGACGCCCAGAGGCGGGCGCACCATTCTCACTATCCGGTCTGGTTCGAGATGGGCCGGGCCGAATACTGCCGAGCCAAGGGATTCGATTACCGGGCGATGGAGGAGGGGGGAATCTTTCTGGTGGTGGCGAAGCTCGAGTGCCGGTATATGGGAGCGCTCCAGTATGACGATCTGGCTGAGATCGAAACCCGTCTGGTACGGGTAGGACGCCGGATCCTAGAATTCTCCTACCGGGTCACGGATACCGACACGGGAGTTCTGGCGGCGGTGGGATCGACGGTTCTCGTTCCCGTGGACCGCGATGGACGTGTTGTTTCCCTGCCCGATGAGGTCTTCCGCCTTCTCGCACCTTGCGAGGAGGTCCCGGCTCCGGCCGCAGAGGCCTGAACGACTCCTGTCATGGACTCTTTCTCTTTAGGCGGATAGCTCAGTCGGTAGAGCACAGCTCTTACACAGCTGTTGTCGCGGGTTCGATCCCCGCTCCGCCTACCATTTTTGAGCCATTCTCTTGTTTTTTCACTTTCCAAAAAATTATTTATTGGGACACTTCTGGGACAATTCCTCCGAAAGCCTTCACCTTTTCGGGGGCGTCGTATGGCAACAATTACCAGGCACGGCGATCTTCAATGGCATGTGAAAGTTCGAATGCGGGGGGACTTCCCTCCCAGTCCCGAACCTTCGATACCTTAGCGGAAGCAGAAGTTTGGGCTCGGATGGCCGAAGGGAAAAAGAAGAAGAAGATCTATCGGTACTAGGACATGATGACGCCCTTTAAGATGTTCATGACGTCTTCCTGTCCGGAACGCATTCTCTGAAACAGGGTGTCACTCTCGATCCCCTGAACCGGGTCGCTTTCGCAAAGAGCGACAATGAAGCGGCAGAGCCAATGAACACCGCCCGGAAATCTTTTCCCAATCCTGGGCTGCAAGACCCGAGAATCGGGCCTGAAAATCAAAATGCAAAAAAATTTCAGCCCTCTATTCACCCATTGAATGATTCTGGTCCGATTCATTCTTTGGCGAATCTCTTTTGAGACTCATTCTTCAATTGGAATTGACTGAAACTGGTAGGGAGAGCATTTTAAGATTGTCTGAATCTCGTTTAAGTTGAGTGAGAATATGTTTGAAATAATCAAAACGGGCCAAAGAGTTTTCGACGCGCTGAAAGATTTGGGGGTCGACTTCCACATTTTCGACCATCCGCCGATCCGGACCGGTGGAGACGCATTTATTCTGCCCGAAGAGGTTGAAGGAGGAATATGCAAGAATCTGTTCCTTCTTAACAACAAGGGCACAAACCACTATCTGGTCATTCTCGATTGGAAACTCGGTGTGATCTCAAGATCTTGGCCAGGAAGTCGAATGAGAAGAGGCTAGGTTTCGCCTCCGAAGATCGGTTGATGGAATATTTCTTGGAGTTCCCTCGGGATCGGTCTCGCCTTTCAATCTTTTGAATGGCAACGGAAAGGAAGCGATCATTGTTGTCGAAGAGGCACTTCTGAGCCATGAGTATTTGGCTTTTTATCCGAACGAAAACATGGCAACCCTCGTCCTCTCCGTCAAGGATTTCTTGAAATATCTTCACTCATTGGAAAACAGGATCGTTTTCGTCGACTTGTCATTCTGAGCGGATCTCTGCTGCTTAAGAGGATTAACGCACACTGTTTTTCGCAAGGAATCTGAATGGAAATGGAGGAAAAATCTTGAGTGAATCGTTTAATCCTAAAACCATGTTGAGGTCCCCCCGGGAAAAATTGGGAGGATACGTCATTTTGCCCCGTCTTATCGACAAGGTGAGACTTCATGAGAAAAAGCTTCTTCCGGACGACTATATTCCCAACCTTTTAAAAGGGTTCGATCCGGAAACGGGACTTTTTCCCTTCGATGGCCGCTTTCTTGCGTTTGTCGGGACTGATCCGGAAGAGCTCCGGAAGACGATCCTCGATTCCATTGACGATCAGTCTGTAATCCGATGGTTGGACCGAGTCGGTAGGACACATTCCCCCGAGGAAAAGGAAAAGTGGTCCGAGATGCTGTCGGAATGGTTTTCAGAACCCACTCCGGAGAGAATTTCTTACCGGACCCAGGCCTTTCCCGGTCTCGTAGACCTCTTGGGAAAACAGGCCTTGGGTTGTGCAAATTCCTTCGATCTGATCGACTACGATGAAGGGCGGCTGTCTTTGGAAGGGTTGAAAGGAAGCGGCGGAAGAAGCCTTCTGGAAGCCCTTCCCCCGTTTCCCCCGTTTTCAAAGGAAACCGCTCTCCGGAAAGTTCGTCTTGCCGAAGATGCCTGGAACTCAAGAAACCCGGAAAAGGTCGCCTTGGCCTACACCGCCGACAGCCAGTGGCGGAACCGCTCCGAGTTTCTGGTCGGACGCCCTGAAATCATCCGGTTCCTGACCCGGAAGTGGACGAAAGAGCTCGATTACCGTCTGATCAAGGAACTGTGGGCTTTGGATACCTCCCGGATTGCCGTGCGTTTTGCTTACGAGTGGCATGACGATTCGGGGAACTGGTTCCGTTCCTACGGAAACGAGAACTGGGAGTTTGCTCCAAACGGCCTGATGTCCCGGCGTATGGCCAGTATCAACGATCTTCCGCTCCGGGAAGAGGACCGGAAATTTCATTGGCCTCAAGGCCGACGCCCGGATGATCATCCGGGACTCAGCGATCTTGGACTTTAAATCGTAAACACCTGAGGGATAATGATGGAAGTCAATTCTTTTTTTCGCTCTTTTCGACCGGAAGAAGCCGAAGAGATCGAGAAAGGGGTTCAGGTCCAATCCTTGTTCCTGGGAAGCCATCGGGTGAGACGGATGGTCTTTGATCCGGGAACCCTGATTCCCGACCATCGCCACCCGGAAGATGTTGTGACCCTGATCCTTGAAGGCGTAATGGAGATGACGGTGGAAGGCGAAACCCGAACGGTCGGACCGGGGGAGGTCTTTCTGGTTCCTTTGAACACAGACCATAGCGGGCGCATCCTCGGTAAACGGGTAGTCGCTCTTTCATTTTCCAAAAAATGATTGCAGTTTTTTTGTCGTAAGGACCCAATAGGGTCTTGGCTTACAGGTACATGAAGTGGGGATGAGTAAAAAATGGTTG
This sequence comes from Nitrospirota bacterium, assembly GCA_021827365.1. GTDB lineage: Bacteria > Nitrospirota > Leptospirillia > Leptospirillales > Leptospirillaceae > UBA4572. The sequence goes on along the minus strand of JAKAWK010000038.1, from coordinate 6,546 downwards.
CTTTTGATCTCTTTATAGAAGTAATCGTTTAACGGGCTCTTAGCTGAAACGCCTTTCTGAAAAAGGAACAGAAATTATTCCTCACCGAAAATCCGATAGGATAGACCTTCAAAAAGGAAGCGTCATGATACACGAAGTCGCCATCTTGAATATACGAACCGGAACAAGTATTGCGTTCGAGAATGCTTTTGTTCAGGCACAACCCATTATTGTGTCAATGCCAGGTTACGTTTCTCATCAATTCCAGCGTTGTCTGGAAATTCCCGAGAAATATCTGCTGCTGGTCGAGTGGCAGAATTTGGAAGACCACACGATCGGGTTTCGACAATCTCCACGGTACAATGAGTGGAAACAGCTGCTGCACCCTTTTTACGAGCCATTTCCGACAGTTGAACACTATGAGCCGGTTCTAGTCTCGTTTTCAAAGAATTGATGAATTCTTGATTTTTATCGTGAATTGAAATAGCTTTCAGAAAAAGGAGCGGAATGGCTTTCCGTCTGGATGAGATCGTGCCGTGGGGACGCTCTTTCGAGGAATACAGGAGGATGTTCGCTCTATCCGCCAAGGATCTTACAGGTCGGATCCTGGGATGCGCCGACGGACCAGCCAGTTTTAACTCCGCTCTGACCAAGCGGGGAGGAAAGATTGTTTCCGTCGATCCCCTGTACCGCTTTTCCCGGGAAGAGATCCGTAACCGGATCGACCAAGTTTTCGAGACCGTTTTGGGGGAGACCCGGAAAAACGCCCATGAATTCGTTTGGAAGACGATTCCTTCCGTCAGGGCGCTTGGTCGAATGCGACGGGAGGCGATGGACGACTTCCTGGATGACTATCCCGAGGGACTGGAGGAAGAAAGATACATAGATGCCTCGCTTCCGGAACTCCCCTTTCGGGAGAAGGAATTCGATCTAGCCCTCTGCTCCCATTATCTCTTCCTTTATAGCCCCCATCTCTCTCTCGACTTTCATCTTTGCTCGATCCGGGAGCTGTGCCGGGTCGCCCGGGATGTTCGGATCTTTCCTCTGCTTGAACTGGGAGCGGTTCCTTCACCTCATCTGGAATCTGTTAAAGACACGCTTTCTGATGAGGGATATCAGATTGTGATCGAACCCGTTTCCTACGAATTTCAGAGAGGAGGGAACCAGATGATTCGGATTGCAATGATGGCGGAAAAATGAACCCCATTCCGATATTTGCCACGGAAATTCTTTTGATTCTAGTGATACGGATAAAGGTATATCGGGGACTAAAGCAGCTGTTGTCGCGGGTTCGATACCCCCTCGGCCTCCCCCTCCTCCCCCAATGCCTTATCTGCCAATCCCCATAAAAATTCCCGACAAATTCAGGGCACAAAGAAGGGCATCCTCCCTACCTCTCGGTTTCGTCAACATCTCTGATCCGATGAGGCATCTCCTGATTTTTCTTCGGAACCCTCCCTTCAATCCCCGGACAGATTCATCCTGAATCTTGCGTATCTATTTTCTGGACCGAGAGAAATGTGTTGCCATTTTCTAAATGTAATGATAAAAATTGAAAAAACGGTGAATCCGGAAGGCTCCCTCAGTGGCCTCTCCTTCCGGTCAGCGTGATTACCCGGCCGGCCGAAGGAACCTTTCACATCCAAATTTTCGGCGGGCGCTCACTTCCATCCAGCGAACCTCGGGAATCCCCGGAATTTCGGGACGCTCGGCACCGGAGAGCTGCCTGGAAGGGCGAAGAATTATCGTCCCTCGTTCGCTGATTCTTTTCTTCGTTCGGGAATCGGCCCCCTGTCATATCCGGGGTCTTTGAAATCTGTTTTCTTGTTCCCGGGGCCCCGAAGGGGGGGTTCAAGTCGGGCCACCCGTGAATCTCGGCAGGATTGTCGCGTCATCATTATTTATCGTTCGGCAACCCGCTTCTCCGGAAGAGGACTTCCAGAAGGGCCCGGGTTGGCTAGCGCGTTTTCGAGGAGGATTCTCGCACAAAAAAGCGGATCATCACCGATCCTTCCTGAACCCCTTCGGCAAGCCCCTGGAGTGCAGCAGGGCGAGCCCCTAGACCGAAGAAGGGATCGGACGGCACCTTAACTTGCCAATGGTGGAGGAGCCTTGAAAAGATTTTTGCGCAAGCAAGCCGGGGAGGGGGCGGACGATCCCAGATCCTTTGTCGACAATATCCTGTTCGGGGATAGAGCCGATCTTTCCGGAGGAGGGATCGATCCCCGCCTTTGGCTGGATTTGATCGGTTTTACCGAAGAGGACCGCTCCCGCCTCCAGTCGATTCATTCCTCCCTTGTCTCCCGCCAGCCTCATCTTGCCGAGGCCTTTGTCCGCCATCTGGACTCCTTTGGACCCGCAAAACAGCGTCTTCCGAGCGATCCGGGAGCCCGCGACCGCTTCAAGGAAGACCTTGCCCTCTACTTCGGCCGCCTGACCTCCGGAGTCTATGATGAAGATTATGTTTTGTCCCGGCTGCGTGTGGGGGCTCTCCATGAGGCGAAGGGAACGCCTCCTCCCTGGTATCTCGGGGCCTGGGCCCGCCATCTGACCCTCCTTCTGCCTGAGATCCAGGCCCTGTTTCCGGACAGCCCCAAGGAACTTGTCTCCACCCTGGAGTCCTTTCTCAAGATCGTCTTCTTCGATATCGTTCTGACCCTCGACACCTATGTGGGCGCAACGCTCCAGAAGTCCAGGATCCTTCGGGAGTACGAGGAAAAGCTTCTGAAGAATCTTCCCGACGGCCTTCTCCTGCTTGCCTCCGACAAAACCATTCTCTCGGCCAATCCCGCCTTTGTCCGGCAGTTCGGCCTTTCGGAAGTGGAGATCATCGGCCGTCCCATCGGGGCCGTGCTTCGGGCAGAGGGGCTGGAGGAGGCTTTGGAAAATCTCTCTCGCGGGGAGGGAGTCCGAGATCTTTTCCTCTCCGCGGGAGGCTCGGAGACCGAAGATCTTCATCCCGTCCGGGTCAGGCTCGTCCGAATCGCTCCCTCCGATACGGAATTCCAGGTCCTTGCAATTATCAAGGACCTGGCCATGGAAGAGGAGCTCCGAAGCCAGGCGGAAAAGGGCGAGGGACGCTTCGTCACACTGGCCGAAACGGCAATCTCCGGGATTGTTCTCGTCGATCTTTCGGGAAGGATTCTCTATTGCAACGCCTCCGCCGAACGGATGTTCGGGATCCGGCGGGACCGGATCCTTGGCCATTCCCTCTCCCGCCTTTTGCCCGACTTCGCCCTCTCGTCTATTCCTCCGGAGAGGGATCGCCGGGGCCTGGTCCAGGAGAGCCGGGGACACCGGGCCGACGGCTCCGATTTCCCGGTCGAGGTGTCGGCCAGCCGCTTCAATGACGGCTCCGGAACTTTCCTGACTCTTGTCCTCAGGGATCTGACCGAACGAAAACAGTTCGAAACCCGTATTCTTCATCTGGCCCACACCGATCCCCTGACGGGCCTGCCCAACCGCAACGCTCTCGTTTCCGATCTGAACCGGAGACTCGGCTCGTCCTTCCCCGGATCCCGGAAAGGGGCCCTCCTCTATCTTGATCTGGACCGCTTCAAGGGGGTTAACGACTCTCTGGGACACGACTGCGGGGATGCCCTGATCCGGGAAGTCGGAAAACGGCTGACCGGCATTCTCCGAAAGACCGATTTCGTAGCCCGCACAGGGGGAGACGAATTCATCATCCTTCTGGAGGATTCGGACGATCGCAAGGAAGCCCTGAAGATTGCGGAGAAGATCCTGGACGAGGTGGCCCGCCCGTTCGACCTCGATCAGGTTCCGGTCTTCGTGAACGCCAGCATCGGGATCGTTGTCTGGCCGGAGGACGGAGAAACCTCGGACATTTTGCTCCGGCGGGCCGACACGGCCATGTACCGGGCCAAGGAAATCGGAAACACCGCCATCGCCTACGCGGAAGAGGATGGACGTCAGGGAATCCGGAAATACGAGACGGAAAGGGAGCTCCGCCGGGCTCTGGAGGATGGGGAATTCGAGCTGTATTACCAGCCCCAGGTCGATTTCGGGACGAAACGGGTGGTCGGGGCGGAAGCCCTGATCCGCTGGAACCATCCGGAAAAGGGCCTGGTCCTCCCCGACCAGTTCATCCCGATTGCCGAAAGCACGGGGCTGATCGTGGCCATCGGGTCCTGGGTCATCCAGGAGGCGTGCCGCCAGCTCAGGACCTGGAAGGAGGCAGGGATTCCTCCCTGCCGGCTGACGGTCAATGTGTCCGGGCGCCAGTTCGAGAGGGGGAGCCTCAGGGACATAGTTCGGGCGGCCCTGGAAGAAACCGGGGCCGAAGGCCGCTTTCTCGAAGTGGAAGTCACCGAAAGCGTCCTGATGACACGGGCCCTGACGCCCGCCGAGCTCCAGGACCTCGCCAACATGGGGGTCCTCACATCGATCGACGACTTCGGAACGGGATATTCGAGCCTTTCCTCCCTCACCCGGCTTCCCGTCTACAAACTCAAAATCGATCGCTCCTTCGTCACGACACTTCCGACGGATCCGAATGTCCGCGCCATCACGACAGCCATCATTACCATGGCCTCCTCCCTGGGACTCCGGACGATTGCCGAAGGCGTGGAAACCCGGGAGCAATACGACATCCTGAGAAGCCTCGGATGCAACGAGGTCCAGGGGTATTACCTGAGTCCTCCGCTTCCGGCCGATGCCTTTTCGCGGTGGACACCCGACCTGCCTCCTTTGAAAAAGTCCTGAGCAGCCTCTGTAGCTGTTCCTTTCATGGAATTTTGTATTAAGATAAATAATATTAATATTTATTTTTGACAATATGGTTTTATGTGTGTAATGTAGCCTTCATATATAGATTTTTCATGAAAAAATATTCTTCTGGATCTTCCTCTCGAAGGGTAAATCCAAATGGCCGAAAACATCCTGTCCCAGGACGAGGTCAACGCCCTCCTGCGCGGTATCGCCGGGGGGGAAGTCGAGACAAAGCCTCCCGAGCCCAAGGAAGAGAAGTCCGGGAAAAAAACCCGGGAATATAACCTCGCGAGCCAGGAGCGAGTGGTCCGGGGCCGCATGCCGACCCTTGAGATCGTCAACGAACGCTTCGCCCGGTTTTTTCAGGTCTCCCTCTCCTCCCTCCTTCGAAAGACCGCCGAATTTTCTCCTGCCGCCATCGAAATGATCAATTTCGGAGAGTTCATCAAGAAATTGCCTCTTCCTTCCAACATCAACATCCTTCGGCTCGAGCCCATGAAACGAAATTTCCTCTTCATCCTCGACGCACGACTGGTCTATCTCCTGGTGGACCACCTCTTTGGCGGAATTGGCCGGGGACACGTGAAGGTGGAAGGCCGGGACTTCTCCCCTATCGAAAACCGGATCACAAGGAACGTATTGAACCTGGCGATGGGAGATTTCGAGAAGGCCTGGGCTCCGGTCCACCGCGTCGCCGCAACCTACATCCGTTCCGAGGTCAACCCCCAGTTTTCCGCGATCGTGGCCCCCACGGAGCAGGTCATCGCCCTGACCTACCGCCTCGAGATCGACGGTCAGGGCCGGCCGGTCCATATCTGCCTTCCCTATTCGACGGTTGAGCCGATCAAGGAGAAACTCTATACGGGGTACCAGAGCGACCAGTACGAAATCGACACCCATTGGATCAATCGCTACCAAGCCCAGTTTCTGGGCATTCCCGTAACGATCGTCGCCGAACTGGGGCGAAGGACGGTCCGACTATCCGAGGTTCTTCGCTGGAAGGCCGGGGATATCCTTCCCCTCGAACGGTATGGGGACGATCCGATCGACCTTCGGGTGGAAGGGGCGGTCAAGTTTCGGGGAAAGGTGGGAACCTTCCGGAGCAACCGGGCCGTCCGGATCGAGGAACGGGTCTTCCCGGACCTCACCGGGATCCGCCGGGACGACAACGAATCCCCGTAAAACTCTTCCCGAATATAGGGGCCTTCCTTTACGACAGGAGAGATGATGGCGGAAGGATCTTCCGGAAAAAATAAAAGGGAGCGGAAAGAGGACCACGAAAATCTCGATCGGTGGCTCGTCTCCTACGCCGACTTCATCACCCTGCTCTTCACCTTTTTCGTGATGATGTATGCCGTATCGGCGGTCAACGAGGGGCAATACCGGACGATTTCCCATGCCATCGTCGCCACGTTCCTCCATCGTGCGCCGGAAGGACGCTTGCATGTCATCTTGTCACCTGACCGGAACAGGTCCGGACTGGCGTCCCCCAGGCCTCCCGTCGTTCTTACGAAGGCGCTCGAGCTTTTACGGCAAAAATCCCCTTCGTCCGGAGAAATGAACGTGGTTGAAACCTCCCGGAGTGTCCGGGTCAGGATCCAGTCGGGATTCTTGTTCCGGGAGGGCCAAGCAAGGATCCGGAGTGAGGCCCGCCCCATGCTCGCGAAGATCGCGAGGTTGCTGGCTGCAAGGCATCGGTCCATTCGGGTGGAGGGACATACCGACAATCTTCCGGTTCGCGGCCTCTACCGGAACAACTGGGCTCTGTCGGGGGCCCGGTCGGTCAATGTCCTGTCCTTTCTTCTCTCGTCGGCCCCTCTCGATCCCCGGAGGACAAGC